>CALWEB010000170.1 GCA_944376955.1 uncultured Agathobaculum sp.
GACTGCGGCGAGATGACCGTTTCCAAGGAAGACGTACACGTTTGCCCGAAGTGCGGCTCGAAGAACGTCCGTCAGGAAGAGGACGTGCTGGATACTTGGTTCTCCTCTGCGCTGTGGCCGTTCTCCACGCTTGGCTGGCCGGAAAAAACCAAGGAGCTGGAGTACTTCTACCCGACCTCCACGCTGGTCACCGGTTATGATATTATCTTCTTCTGGGTGGCGCGTATGATCTTCTCGGGTGTCGAGCATATGGGGCAGACCCCGTTCGATACCGTGTATATCCACGGCCTTGTGCGCGACGCGCAGGGACGCAAGATGTCCAAGTCCTTGGGCAACGGCATCGACCCGCTGGAAATCATCGACCAGTACGGCGCGGATGCGCTGCGCTTCACCCTCGCGACCGGCAACAGCCCCGGAAACGATATGCGTTTCTCGGACGAGCGCGTGCAGGCGTCGCGTAACTTCTGCAACAAGATCTGGAACGCGTCGCGTTTCATTCAGATGAACCTTACGATCGGCAAGGACAAGGCCGTCGAACTGCCCGAGACGCTTGCGCTTGAGGATAAGTGGATTGTGTCCAAGTTCAATACGCTCGTGGCTGAGGTCACCCGCAACATCGACCAGTATGAGCTGGGTCTGGCTGCGGCCAAGCTCAACGACTTCATCTGGGACAATTTCTGCGACTGGTATATCGAGATCGCCAAGACCCGTTTGCAGGCGGGCGACGAAAACGTGCAGAAGGTGCTGTGCTATGTGCTGAGCGGCGCGATGCAGCTGCTGCACCCGTTCATGCCGTTCATCACCGAGACCATCTGGCAGGCGCTGCCGCACGAAGGCCCGTCGGTGATGGTGTCCAAGTGGCCGGAATATGACGAAGCGCTACACTTTGCCGCCGAGGAAGCGCAGATGGAGACGCTGATGGACGCGGTGCGTGCCATCCGCAACCGCCGCAGCGAGATGAACGTCCCGCCGTCCAAGAAGGCCAAGGTGCTGATCCTGACCGAGAAGAAGGACACCTTTGCTGCCGGTGAAGGATTCTTCCCGAAGCTGGCGTATGCGTCCGGTATTGAGCTGATCGACGCGGTACCCGCGGACGCGGCTAAGATGGCGTCTGTTGTCACGGGCGACGCGCAGCTGTATATGCCGATGGGCGACCTGATCGACTTCGCCGCCGAGCGTGCGCGCCTCGAAAAGGAGAAGGCCAAGGTGGAGGACGACATTGCGTTTGTGATGAAGAAACTGAATAACCCGAAGTTCGTCGATAAGGCGCCCGAGAAGGTCGTCGCGGTCGAGCGCGAGAAGGCCGAAAAGCTGCGCGAGCATCTCGCAAAGCTGGAAGAGTCGATTGCCGCACTCGGTTGATACCGTTTCACACAAGGGAATATGAATGCGCCGCAGGCTGATTTGCCTGCGGCGCGTTTTTTATCCCTCCGCATCAGCTCCCAAACAAAACTTGAAAAATTGTTGAAAATGTGCATTACTTTCCGGGCGTTTCGGTCGGTAATTATAATATGTGGGATATATCAAAGCAGGGCGCAGGATGGAGGGATGCACGATGATGGATCGGATCGAACGGATTATGGCGATGTACCGCATGGCCGGGCAGCAGAGCCCGGGCAGCGGCATGACCTTTGACATGCGCACGGGCGCGGATGGCGCACCGCATGACACGCTGACGCTGCGCGGCGACTGGGGGCAGACCAACTGGGCACAGGCGGTCAATCAGGTGCTGCAAAGCCTGCAGGACAGCTTCCCGGATATTCAGATCGTTATGGGCAGTGCATCGGACGAGGATGCATTGCGGCAGCTGGCGGCAAAGCTGGGGGACGGAAAGCATCTGGTGATTGACCAGTCGTTCCTCGCGCAGATGGCGCAGGGGCCGGAGGCGTTCGAGCAGGGCTGCGAAACGCTGATGCGCCTGCTGCGCACGCTGCACGCTACGGATATTTCGGGTGTGTATCTGACCGAGGACAAGGCACAGACCTGGCAGTATTTTGAGAAATCGCCCCATTATGAGCAACTCGAGCGGGCGCACCAGCTGTTGCGCTGGTTTGCAGAGATAAACCAGCCAAAGAAGGAGAAAAAGCCGATCATTGTCACGCCGCCGCAATATTACTCTACCAAAGGCAAGTATAACCGGTTGGCGCGCGCGCAGAGCGTGGGGCAGGTCAACCTGCTGGTGGCGGATATCAACAGCACGATTGACAGCCTGCAGGGCGAGGCGATGGGTTCAGGTGAGAACGCGGCCAAGGCGCGGCGCGCCATCCGGTCGCTGCGCACACTGTTGCAGCGGGCGACCCGCAAAATCAGCCGCCTGCAAGCGGAGCAACTGCTTAGCGCAAAGAAAAAACGCGCCGAGCGCGAGCAAAAGCAGGAGGAAGCACGCCGGCTGCGGCAGATGCAGAAGGATCAGGCCACCAAGCGGCGGCGTGCAGACGCACAGACTGCGGGCGGCGGCATTGTGCAGACCCCGACGCAGGTCAGACGTGCAAAGCATACCGGTTATGATGAATTTGCAGCGGCGGCCGTGCCTTCCTGCCCGTTGCCCTCGGTTTCTGTGGGTGAAACGGGCGGCACAGGGGACGCGGCGGGTGGCACGGTCGAATTAGGGCCGGAGATTGCGCTTTGAACGCTGTAACTGGGCGGAAAAGGGGAAACTGAGGTTTCTCCTTTTTCTTTGCGGCAAGGCATGGTATAATGTTGCATATCGTTTTTCAGGAAAGGGCTTATTATGGACACCGTTACTCCCAAAACCGCCATTGAGTATATCCATTCGCTTGGCCGCTTTTCCGGCGCGCCCGGCCTGCACCGCATCCGCGCCCTATGCGCGGCGCTCGGGAACCCGCAGGACGGGTTGAAATTCGTGCATCTGGCGGGCACGAACGGCAAAGGATCGACTGCGTGCATGACCGATGCCATGCTGCGCGCCGCGGGCTATCGCGTCGGACTGTACACCTCGCCGTATCTGGTGCAGTTCCATGAGCGCATCCGCGTGAACGGTGGGATGATCCCGGACGCGGATCTCACGCGCCTGTCCGGGCGCGTGGCGCAAGCGTGCGAAGGGCTGACACTGCCCGTAGGTGAGCGCATCGGGGAGTTTGAGTTTACCACGGCTCTGGCCTTTTTGTATTTTGCCGAGCAGCAGTGCGATATTGTGGTGCTGGAAACCGGTCTCGGCGGACGGTACGATGCGACCAACGTCATCCGCGCACCCGAGGTGTGCGTCATCACGCCCATTTCGCGCGACCATATGGCCGTTCTGGGCGACACGGTTGCCGAGATCGCCGGGGAAAAGGCGGCGATCATCAAGCCTGCCTGTGCGGTTGTGTGTGCGGATGGACAGCCGGACGATGCGCTGCCCGTCATCCGGCGCGCTTGTGACGCGGTGGGCGCTGTTTGGTATGACGGTGTGCAGCCGATGCAGGTGCTGCGGTGTGATATCTCTGGCTCGGCCTTTGTGCGCGGGGAACAGGGTTACACCGTCGCAATGCCCGGCCGCCATCAGCTGCAAAATGCGCAGACAGCGCTGCGCACGGTTGCGGCGCTGCGCGAACGCGGCTGGGAGATCCCACTGGAAGCTGAAGTGCGCGGGCTGGCACGGGCGCGGATGCCCGGGCGGCTCGAGCGCATGGCCGAGCAGCCGCTGGTGCTGCTCGACGGGGCGCACAATGCCGCCGGGGTGGCAGCACTCACCCGTACGGTGGATGAAATGCTCAAAATGCGCCGCCTGCTGGTCGTGATGGGCATGGTAAAGGATAAGGAATACGCGGCATGTATTGAGGAAATGGCGCGCCGCGCGGATGTGTTTTTTGCCTGTGCGCCCGAGGCAGATGCGCGCGCTCTGCCCGCGCAGACGGCTGCGGCTATTGCGGAGCAGCACTGCGGCGAAGTGTATGACTGCCACACGGCCGAACACGCCCTGACGCTTGCGCTGGAAAAGGCTGGGCCGCGCGACTGTGTGCTGGTGTGCGGGTCGCTGTACCTGATCGGGGAAGCGGAAAAAATCCTGCGTGCGCGACAGAAAGCGGCAGAATAAAACGGAAATAAATGGTAATATAAGGCTTGTACCGGATGGGTACAAGCCTTTTTTGTTTTGTCAGAAAAAAATGAGGTGAAAACAATTATGCTGCATATCACACAGGCAGAGAGCGGAGGTGTGCTGACGGTTTCGCTGTCCGGGGAGCTGGATCACCACGCTGCGCGCGAGGCCATCGAGCAGAGCGAAGACCTTTTGGCGCTCTATCCTTGCGAAAAGCTGGTGCTCAACCTTGCCGGGCTGACATTTATGGACAGTTCCGGCCTTGCGGTCGTACTGCATCTGCACCGCACCTGTGCGCGCAGCGGCTGCGATTTTGCGGTGCGCGGCACGCCGCCGCAGCCCATGCGTGTGTTTGAGGCGGCGGGTCTGCCGCAGGTCATGGTGTTCGAGAGGGGGGAGTAACTTGCGCGCGGTCATCAACAAAATGAGCCTGAAGTTTGAAAGCCATTCGGTCAACGAGGCGTTTGCCCGACAGGCGGTCGGCGCGTTTGTCGCGCAGCTGGACCCGACGATGGAGGAACTGGGCGATATCAAAACTGTGGTCTCCGAGGCGGTCACCAACGCGATTGTCCACGGGTATGCGGACAAAACCGGGTTTATCACGGTCACGGTGCGGCTGCTGGAAGGACGCGTGCTGGAGATGAAGGTCAAGGACGCGGGGCGCGGCATCGAGAATGTCGAGCAGGCGCGCCAGCCGATGTTCACCACCGGGGACGACACCCGCAGCGGCATGGGCTTTACCATCATGGAATCGTTTACCGACAAGCTGCGCGTGCGCTCCACGCCCGGTAAGGGGACGATGGTGACCATGGTGAAGCTGTTGAAGGAGCGCGGCGCGTGACCAGCACGATGCGCGGCCTGCTTGAGCGGGCAGCGGCGGGCGATCGCGATGCGGAAGCGCAGCTGATCGAGGAAAACAGCGGCCTGATCTGGTCGATTGCGCGACGGTATTACGGGCGCGGTGTGGAGCCGGACGACCTGTATCAGCTGGCCTGTGTGGGCTTTATCAAGGCAGTGCGCGCCTTTGACGCGGCGCTCGGCAACGAGTTTTCTACTTATGCGGTGCCCAAGATTGCGGGCGAGATCCGGCGGTTTCTACGCGACGACGGCGCAGTGAAGGTCGGGCGTGCGGTCAAGGAACGCGCGGTGCGCGTGCGGCGCATTCAGGCGGAGCTGGAAGGGCGCACGGGACGATCCCCGACGGTGACGGAAGTTGCGGCGGCCGCTGGGCTGACCGTGGAGGAAGTCGCCTCCTGCGAGCAGGCGGACGTGACGGTGGACTCATTCGAGCGGGAGCTGTCCGGCGGTGGGCGGCTGGGCGACCTGGTGGGAGACGAGGGCATGGAGGAGCGCACCTGCCTGTATCTGTCGCTGGGCGAGGCGATGCGCACGCTGCCCGAGCGCGAGCGGCAGGTGCTCGCCCTGCGGTTTTCGCGCGATATGACCCAGCAGCAGGTGTCCAAAATCATCGGCGTGTCGCAGGTGCAGGTGTCCCGCATTGAAAAGCGTGCGATTGAGGCGCTGCGCAAAAAACTGATCGAATAGGGCGGACTGCATATCCAGTGCGGCCCGCCTTTCGCGTGCGCAGTTTGGCGTTGACAGGCTGCGTGGGCTGGGGTAAACTGAAAGCAGATACCGGGAAAAAGGGGTGGAAGCGATGCAGAAAACGGTACGGAAATCGGTAGTCGGCTGGGCGGTTGGTTTGGCCGCGGTCTGGGTGATGGTTGTGCTGGCCATATCGCTTTCCCCCACGATGCAGGGCAGCATTCCGTATTTCAGCGGATTTGGCAGCCGTGTGATGTGGGTTGCGGCGGGATTGGCTGCGGTGGTGTATCTGCTCCCTGCGGTGCTGTACGGCGCGGGGCAGCACTGGGCGAAATACCTGCTGGCCGTGGTCAACGGCGCGGTGATGGTCGTAACGCTCGCCCTGCTTGGGCTGATGGCGGTCATGCTGCTGTTTCAGGTCGGCGGCGAGGGATGGTATGTCATGCGGCGCGATCCTTTGTTTCTCGTTGTGGCGGGACTGGGGGTTATCGCGTTTGTGATGGGATTTTTCTGGTTCCGCGCGGCGTTTCCTGTGCGCGGGTCGGATAAAGTGTGAAAGAACAACGTAAAAGGCGGCTGCCGGAGGGCAGCCGCCTTATTTTATGTTCATTTTCAGAGTTTCTGCATGAAGTTTGCCGCGGCCTTGGCCATTAGGCGCTTGGTGCCCTTCTGGTCGAAAGCGATTTCGAGCAGAGCGTCGTTGCCCATCGGTTTGCAGCTGAGGATCATGCCGTCGCCAAAAGCTTTGTGATGCACGCGGCAGCCCGCGGGGAAGTCCGGTAATGCCGCGCCCGCCGCCTTGGGTGCGGCGGCAAGCGAGGATGCGGATGACAGCGTGCGTGCCCGGGAGATCTGCGCACGGGGCAGGCCGGGATCGGGCTGGGTCGCGGCGGTGAACATGCGGTTTTCTACGATGTTGCTATCCAGAAGTTCGCGCGGCATCTCGTCGATGAAACGCGAGGGATGCGCATACTGTGTGCGGCCGTACAGCAGGCGGCGCTCGGCACAGGTCAGGTAGAGTTCCTCCCGCGCGCGTGTGACCGCTACATAGCACAGCCGGCGCTCCTCCTCCATGTCCTCTTCGCGCTCCATCGCACGGAAACCGGGGAACAGCCCGTCCTCCATGCCCGCGAGGAAGACGACCGGGAATTCCAGCCCCTTGGCCGAGTGCATGGTCATCATCAGCACGGCGTCCTCGTCCTCCTCCGACTGGTCGGCGTCGGTGTAGAGCGCCATGTTCTCGAGGAAGCCGCCCAGCGTGGGCGCTTCGTTCTTTTCCTCATAATCGACGATGTAGGACTTGAGCTCTTCAATATGCTCCAAGCGGCCCTGCTCCTCCACGCCGCCCTTTTCCTCGAGGGCGCGGCGGTAGCCGGTTTTGTCGAGCAGTTCGTCATACAGCTCGGAGAGCGAGAGGAACTGCCGCTGCTGGCGCAGGTTTTCCATCATCGTGCCGAATTTCTCCATCGCGGATGCACTGCGGGACAATGGCGCAAACCGCGACGCATTCCGCACCACGTCGTACAGCAGCATCCCGTTTTCCAGTGCGATTTGCGACGCGGTCTCCACCGATTTGTCCCCGATCTTGCGCGTGGGCACATTGATGATGCGCCGCAGGCGCAGTTCGTCCGCCGGGTTTTCCAGCACCCACAGATAGGCGAACATGTCGCGCACCTCGGCGCGGGAGAAGAAGTCGCGTCCCTTGTAGACGCGGTAGGGAATACCCGCACGGATGAACGCGGCGGCAATGTTATCCGACAGGACGTTGTTGCGATATAAAATCGCAAAATCGCCCCACCGTCGGCCGGATTCTACACCCTCGCGGATGGTGTCCGCGATGTAGGCGGCCTCGCCCTCTTGGCTGTCCGAACGGTGCAGGTGGATTTTCGAGCCGCCCGCCTGATCGGTCCACAGCTCTTTGCCTTTGCGGCCGACGTTGTTGCGGATGACCTCGTTAGCGGCGCTTAAGATATTGCCGGTCGAGCGGTAGTTCTGCTCGAGCCGGATGGTTTTGGCGTTTTTGAACTGCTTTTCGAATTCCAGAATATTGGCGATGGTCGCGCCGCGGAATTTGTAGATACTCTGGTCGTCGTCACCGACCACACAGATGTTTTCATAATGCCCGGCCAGCAGGCTGGTAAGGACATACTGGGCGTAGTTCGTGTCCTGATACTCGTCCACCAATACATAACGGAACTGCCGCTGGTAGTAGTCCAGCACGTCCGGGTTGCTTTGCAGCAGCAGGACGGTTTTCATGATGATGTCGTCAAAGTCGAGCGCGCACGCCTTGCGCATCTCCTTTTCATACAGCTTGTAAACCTCCGACACCTTTTCCCGGAAATAATCGCCCGCAGCGTCGGCCGCGAACTGGCGCGGGGTCATCAGCTGATCCTTGGCACGGCTGATCATGCTGATCACGGTGCGCGGGTCAAAGGTTTTGGCATCCAGATTGAGCTGCTTCATCACGTTGGTGATCACGCGCTTTTTGTCATCCTCGTCGTAAATGGTGAACGCGCTGTCAAAGCCCAGCAGGTCACCATGGCGGCGCAGGATGCGCAGGCAAGCCGGGTGGAAGGTATAGGCCCAGACGTCGCTGGCGGCGGTGTCGTCCGGCAGCGCGGCCAGCAGGCGGTCGCGCAGCTCGCGCGCGGCCTTGTTGGTGAACGTGATGGCGATCACCTGCCATGGGCGTGCAGGATCGACCGCGCATAGGCGCTCAGCGTGGGCGCGGTTTTCCGGCCGGGGGGCGGTCAGGTATTCGGTCAGGAACAGCAGGTCGTCTTCGGTTGCGCCTTCGGGGGCAAATTCGCTCGTCAGCCCCTGCCCGAAGCGCAGGATGTTGACGATGCGGTTGATCAGCACCGTGGTTTTGCCGCTGCCCGCGCCCGCTAGGATGAGCAGCGGGCCTTCGGTGGTGAACACCGCTTCGCGCTGTCGGTCGTTGAGATGCGCAAAGGACTGCTCGATGATCGCGCGCCGCACTGCGGCGTATTTCAGGTCAAATTTGGTCGGTTCCATGGGGTTCCTCGTTTCGTTTTGAAGATACGAAACCAGTATAGCATAAACCGGGAAAGAAAACAAATGTTCTTGTCAGATGTGCAACAAAAAGCCGCCCGGGCGGGCGGCTTTTGTCAGGCAAGGCCGATAAGCGTGCATATGCCATGGACGGCCAGACAGAGCGCAAGGCCGAACGCAGTCGGCAGCGCGAAGGCGGCAAGCGTCCACTTGACGCTGTGCGTTTCTTTCCAGATGGTCAGGCAGGTGGTCGAGCATGGCCAGTGCGCAACGGTGAACACCAGTGTACACAGCGCGGTGCAGACCGTCCAGCCGTTTGCCAGCAGCAGGGTGCGGAAGGCGGCCAGATCGGCAACGTCCGCGATGGAGCCGGTGGCAAGGTAGCCCATGACGATCAGCGGCATCACCAGCTCGTTTGCCGGGAAGGCAAGGATGAAAGCAAGCAGGATGACGCCGTCCAGACCGAATAGGCGCCCTGCGGGGTCGAGGAAAGCGGTCAAATGCGAGAATACCGACACGCCACCGACATCAAGATTGGCCAGCAGCCAGATTAGTGCGCCCGCGGGCGCGGCCACCGCCGCTGCGCGGCCGAGGACGAACAGCGTCCGGTCGAACACGCTGCGCACGATCACCTGTCCCACCTGCGGCGCACGGTAGGGCGGCAGCTCAAGGGTAAACGAGGACGGTACGCCCTTCAGCACAGTGGCCGACAGCAGGCGTGAGGCCGCAAGCGTCAGGATAACACTGCCTGCGATCACGGCGGTCAGCAGCAGCGCGCCGCTGGCAGCACTATCCGTGAAAAACACGGCGCACAGGAAGATCAATAGCGGAAACCGCCCGTTGCAGGGGGCGAACGTGTTGGTCAGGATGGCGATCAGCCGCTCGCGCGGCGAATCGATGATGTGGCAGCCGGTCACACCGCAGGCGTTGCATCCGAAGCCCATGCACATGCTTGGGTAAAAAGTGGATGCGATGGCGATTCGCAAATCAAAGAGTTCATTTTGATGATAGCACATATGAAGAATCGGTTCAAGCGAATGCGGCATCTGTGCAATGGGGAGGATTTGCTTTAGCGAGAATGTGACCAGGCGCAGCAGTGCGTGAATGTTAATCAGAAAACGTTCCTATCTATTTGCGCTTTTTACACTTTTTATAACTCAATCCATCAAAATCTTGTCTAAACCCCGTTGTACAGCCGTTTTTTCTTATATTTTGCACCAACCGATTTGCAGAATTTTTTTATTTTTTCGTAACGATCGGGCATTATCTTTTTACCATCCTCCAACATGAGAATAAATCTATTCTCTAAGGAGGAATTTTTTATGGATATTAAACGAGAAATCAAATATGCACTCCATGATCTGGGTTTCGACAAACCGCGCAAACATCAAGTTGCACCAATCAAGGCATTGACCAACAGACAGGATACCATTGTCATCGCCGGGACATCCTCCGGCAAGACGGCAATTTACCAGACCGCTGGCTTAGTGTTGCAAGGGCTGACTGTGGTGATTGAACCACTTCTGGCGCTGATCTACAACCAAGTAAAAGAATTGCAGCAGAAAAGCATTCCCGCTGACTACATTGATTCCACGCGAACCAAAGCAGATGTGAACAAGATTCTACGCAAAGCGCAAAAGGGCAAGCTGGCCTTTCTGTATGTGACCCCGGAACGGCTGCAAAACGAAGCTTTCATCGTCGCGATGCAGCAGGCCGACCTTGCCCTGCTCGTGGTGGACGAGTGCCACTGCATCACCGAATGGGGTTACACATTCCGAGATGCTTATTTGTGCATCGGAGATTTTATTCAAACTCTTGCGCACAAACCGGTGATCTGCGCCTGTTCGGCAACGATTCTGGATGGCAATATCGACACGATCGCCCAGTCCCTGCACATGCGGTATCCTGCTGTGTTTCGCAGTGACCTCAAACGGAACAACCTGATTTTGCTCAAAAAGGATGTCACCAGCTCGAAAAAGGCACTGGAAAAGCGTCTGGAAAGCCGCCTGAAAGCACTCAAACACTGCATTAAAAAATATCGGTGCGATGGATCGATCATGATCTACGCGCTGACAACTGCTTATGTCGATGCCATCTACAACTTTCTGGAGGATATCTATCCCGGACAGGTGGCGCGCTATCACGCGAAAATCCAGCCGGAAAAGCTGAAACATCAGATGGAGATGGACTTCCTGCAAGGCAAAACAAAGATCATGGTTGCGACCTCGGCCTTTGGCCTGGGCATTGATGTGAAGGACATCGAACTCGTCATCCACTTCAATACGCCGATCAGTATGACTGACTATATCCAGCAGGTCGGCCGTGCCGGGCGTGACGGCAGGAAAGCGCGCTGCATCCTGTTCTATGACCAAAACGGCGATGATCAGAAGATCGTCCATAGCCTGCGTAAAAAGGCTGCGCAGACATCGAAAAAGGCCGCGAATACGATCAAAGCGCATTATCAGCAAATGCAGGACTTCTTGTCCGACACCGGCTGCATACGCAATGCAGTCTTGCGTTATCAGGGACAAGACGAGCAGACCATCTGCAAATGCTGCACCAATTGCGCCAGAGAGAGAAAGGAGCGCTGAACATGGAACGCAACGACGGAATCCATACCTTTTCACTGAAAACCCGCAGCAGCTATTCGGAAATCCAAAATATCCGCGTACAGAATGCCTGCATCCACGGCAAACGCGGCCATTTTTCGCTCAATCAGAACTTCTGCATCGCAGACTACAAGGACAAGGGCGTCGAGATATTGCTGCACCAATCGCTGGTTCATCCCAGTTGGGTCACGCTGATCGTCAATCCGTCCTCGCTCTTGGCGGACGAATACCAACCAACAGCGTTGTTCCGCCCAACGGAACAGACAATGAAGCAGCTGAAAACGCGTCTGCGCGCCATTCTGGACGAAATTGGGCTGGATACGCGCCTCAAGGCGTTCCGGCTGTCGCGCTGTGACCAGACGCGCGACCGGTATTATGACAGCGCGGATGAGGTCACGATTTGGCTTGCAATCTTCAAAAAATCGTGGCTCATGCCGCGCTATGCGGCCGTTCCGTTCCCAAAAGATTTGGAATCCGACGGAAAGTGGAAAGGTGCAAATCAGCATGCGTGGACGATCGCAAACAAGAGCTGCGCATTCTCGGTGTATGACAAGACCTATGAGTTGAAAAAACGCCACAAAGTCAAAATCAACGCGCATATCCTGCGACTTGAACTGCGGCTATCCCGCAAACGTATCTGCAAGCTATGCCACGAAACCGAGTGGGACAGGCAGCTGCTGGAATTGCATGAAAAACAAGATGCACAGCTGGACAAATTCCTGCGTCGGCTGCATTTGCCAGAAAACACGCGGCTTGTCACACTTACGCAGGCTTTGGAAATTATCAATGCTTCGCGCTTTCGGGAAAAGACTAAGAAAAAGCTGCGCCGGATCGTGAAAAAAGCGAACGGCTGCGAATCGCTCGCAGCCGTCCAGAAGAAAACCAGAATCAAAAAATCAGAGTTTATCACAATGTTAGAGAAATTTGAGACCTTAGGCATTTGCCCGATACCCGCCGTGGGATAGTATCACTGGACCCAAAAACAGATTGCATCGGTCATAGTGCAATCGTGATCAACGCATCGATCATGACACCGCCTTGTGGCACCTCATGAAAAGACCCACTCTCTCATGCGGCCCAATGTTCACCATACCCTGCGAGACCGATCTGACCATCTGCAAAGCCAAGCTGTCCATCCATATACAGCGAACACCATTGATGACCATACTGGTTCTCATTGACATGTGTCCATTGGTAGGGGAGGAAAATGCTATGCAAGAAACCTACAGCTGTGACCACTGCGGCGCTGTCCACCCGCTTGATGAAATGTTCCACGTCGGCGACGACCTGCTCTGCCCGGACTGCGCAGGCGACCTGACCATTTTGTGCGACGAATGCGGCACGCGCATCTACATCGACGATGACGAAGGTGACGATACCCATGTACTCTGCCGCGCCTGCCGGGAGCGCTTTTATACCCACTGCGAACGTTGCGGCGCGTTGATTACAAATG
>CALWEB010000171.1 GCA_944376955.1 uncultured Agathobaculum sp.
CTTAGATATCCAAAAAGTTCCCGAGGAAACTTTTTGGAATAACCCCCTCGCCCTTGTAACCAAGGGCGTCCGCGCCGCGGCGGCGCGGGCAGCGGGATGCAAGCCGGGCAAAGCTCGGCTTGCATGGAATTGGAATTGCTGCACACCGCGGTGTGCAGCCAATTTACCCATCCCTCAGCAAAGGAGGAATGTATTTTGCCTACACGAATCGACCGCATTTCGGAAGAAGTGATGAAGGCGCTGGCCGAGGCCATGCGTTCGGTCAAAGACCCGCGCGTGCAGAACGGGCTGGTGTCCGTGGTACACTGCGAGGTGACCAACGACCTGCGCTATGCCAAGTGCTTTATTTCGGTACTGGGCAGCGAAACGCAGGCAAAAGAGGTCATGCGCGGCCTCAAGTCCGCTGCCGGCTGGCTGCGGCGCGAGGTTGGTCATAAAGTGCAGCTGCGCTATGCGCCCGAACTGGTGTTTGAGCTGGATAACTCGATCACCCACGGAGCGCACATTTCGGAAATGCTGCATGAACTGAAAAATGAGGGCAAGCTCGGAGGGGAGGACGAGGAATGACCGTGGACGTTGCGGGCGCTGCTGCGGCGCTGCAAGCGGCGGACGATATCCTCATCCTGAGCCACCGCCGCCCGGACGGCGATACGGCGGGTTGCGCGGGCGCACTGTGCCGCGCGCTGCGGCAGATCGGCAAAACGGCCTATATTTTGGAAAACTCGGAGATCACCAAACGCTATATGCCGCTGATCGTGCCGTGCTATCCGCCGGAGGGCTTCGAGCCGCAGTTTGTGGTGTCCACCGATATCGCGGAGGAAAAGCTGTTCCCGGATACGGCGGAAATCTACAAAGGCAAGGTCGATCTGGTGATCGACCATCACCGCTCGAATATCGGTTTTGGCAAGAAAAACATTGTCCGGCCGGATGCGGGTGCGTGCGCTGAGGTGCTGTATGACGTCATCATGGCGCTCGGCGCGAAGTTCACGACTGACATTGCCGAGTGCATCTATATCGGCGTATCGACCGATACGGGCTGCTTTAAGTTCTCCAATACGACCGCGCACACACATGCAGTCGCAGCGGCTTGCCTGACAGCGGGCATCGACGGCGGCGAGATCAACCGCGCGCTGTTCGAGACCAAGACCATGCCGCGCTTCCAGATGGAGCGTATCATCTTTGATACCATGGAGTTCTATGAGGATGGCGCGATTGCGATTGCAGTGCTGTGGCGCGCGGATATTGACCGCACGGGCGCGGATATGGATGATCTCGATTCGATTGCGTCGCTTACGCGCCAAATTGAGGGCGTGCAGATCGGTATTACACTGACCGAGAACCGGGATAAGACGGTTAAAGTATCGGTGCGCACGACCAAGGAGATGGACGCATCGGCCATCTGCAAGAAATGCGGCGGCGGTGGGCACATCCGCGCGGCCGGCGCAAGCTTTGACTGCGGCATAGAGGAGGCCAAAGCGGCGATCCTTGCGGCTGCACAGGAGCAGTACCATGCAGCAAAGTGAACTTTGCGGCATTTTGCTGATGGACAAGCCACAGGGTTTTACCTCACACGATGTGGTAGCGAAGCTCCGTGGCATTCTGCACACGCGGCGCATCGGCCACGGCGGCACGCTCGATCCGCTCGCGACCGGCGTGCTGCCGGTGTTTATCGGCGGGGCGACCAAGGCGGCAGATTTCGCCGCCGCGCAGGATAAGGAATACGTTGCAGGCTTTACGCTCGGCTATGAGACCGATACGCAGGATGTGACCGGTGAAACACTGCGCCGCAGCGGGCAAACCGCGTCGCGGGCACAGGTGGAACAGGCGGCGGCACGTTTTCTGGGTGCGCAGCAGCAGGTGCCGCCGATGTATTCGGCAGTCAAGGTGAATGGGCAAAAGCTGTATGACCTCGCCCGCAAAGGCAAAGAGGTTGAGCGTCCGGCGCGCGATATTTTCGTGCGCGAGATGACGCTGTTGGATTTTGACGAGGCCACGCAAAAAGGCACGCTGCGGCTGACCGTCAGCAAAGGCACCTATGTGCGCACGCTGGTGAACGATATGGGGGCATCGCTCGGCACGTTCGCGGTCATGCACAGCCTGATGCGCACGCGCGCGGGCGCATATCCACTTGAACAGTGCCACTCGTTCGAGACTGTTGAGCAGGCGATGCAGGATGGCACAATGCAGGCATTGCTGCTGCCAGTGGACAGCCTGTTTGCCGCACATCCGGCAGTGCAGCTCACCGACGAAGGCGCGGAGCGCATCGCGCGCGGCGCGGTCGTGTTCCCGCGGCAGGCGGCGGGGCTGCCCGAAACCGAGGGCGTACTGTGCCGCGTCTATCACAAGGACCGTTTTCTCATGCTCGGACAGGTGCGCACGCTAGATAAAGGCGGGCTGGGCCTGTTCGTTTACAAGAATTTCAGATAAAGCAGATAGCCTGCCTAGGGGCAGGCGTTCGGAAGGGGGAAACCCTATGCAGGAATATCAAAAGCCGCGTGCGATTGCACTGGGTTATTTTGACGGTGTACATCTGGGCCATCAGGCGCTGATGGAGCGTGCGGTGGAGCGCGCCCGCCAGATTGGCGGCACGAGCGCGGTGTTTACGTTCGATGTACATCCGGATTCGGTGGTCCTCGGGCGGCAGGTGCCGCTGCTGACGGCCAACGCCTACCGCCGCGAGGAGATCAAAAAACTCGGCGGCGTGGACGAAGTCATTTTTGGTCATTTTGATGAACGGATGCAGCACATGGACTGGCGTGACTTCATCCACAAAATGCTGATCGGCCAGTTCGGCGCGCGCTGGATCATTTCCGGGCGCAACAACCGCTTTGGCTACAAGGGACAGGGCAATGCCGTGGGTATGGCAGAAGAATGCAAAAAGGCCGGTATCGGCTATGACTGCATCGAGGATGTCAAGGTGGACGGCATCGTGGTTTCCTCGACTTACATCCGGCAGCTGATTTCGCAGGGCGACATGGAGGGCGCGGCGCGCTTTCTGGGCCATGCGTATACTGTGACCGGCGTGGTTGAACATGGCCGCCGCGTGGGTACAAGTGTACTACAGGTGCCGACCGTCAATCTTGCCCTGCCGCCCGAAATGGCGCTGCCGCCCTATGGTGTGTATGCCACGCGCGTGCTGGTGGGCGACAAGAGTTATATTGCGGCGACCAACATCGGCATCAAACCCACGTTTGTGGACGGCGGTGCGCCGACCATTGAGCCGCATCTGCTGGACTTCGCGGGCGACCTGTACGGCAAGATGATCCATGTCGAGCTGCACAAGTTCCTGCGGCCGGAAAAACGGTTTGAGTCAGTTGAGGCGCTGCGCGCGGCCATTGACGAAAACATCCGGCAGACACGGGACTTTTTCAGACGCTAAACGACAAAGAGACTGAAGAAAAAACTTCAGTCTCTTTTGTTTTGTGAGAACAATTTCCCATCATAATCCGTGTTGTTGTCAGAAAGGAGGGGAGAGCCACTATGGAAAGCACCCTGCGCTCGGATGCGTTCCTCTGCGACGCGATGGAACGCTGTGGCGATGCGGTTTACCGGTTGGCGCTGTGCCGGCTGGAGAGCCGTGCAGACGCGGAGGACGTTTAGGCCTGTACAGTCGTGGGGGAGAGTACATGCTCCTTGGAGTCGATGTACTGCTCAATGGCCTGCGCAAGCGTCAGTTCCGCAGCAGTGCCGCCTTTGCGTTTGCGGGTGAGGTATTCCGCTGGCCAGAAACTCCGCAGTGCGTTTGTCCGGATCGGTAAAGGATTTGTATTGCCGTTTTCCGGCGGCATCTTTGCCGGTATAGACCAGTACGAGGTAGTTGCCTGATGGTAATTTCTTTGCAGTCGCCATTGCGAAAACCTCCAAAAAAGGAACATTTGTTCGGATTAAGTGGGTGAAAAAATGCAGACCACAACAAAACGGTGTTCGGTTGTGGTCTGCGGGGTTAATTGATATGCAAAGAAGTAGCCATAGAATGAGGAACACAACAGCGACTATAACCGCTTTTCGCTTATAAGGTGGCGTAACAGGTTGATCACTTTGTTTTTCTTTAAAAGTGCGCGGAATTGTACTTAAGGCCACACCGAATAGATAAAAAAAATGCGCTGACGATTGGGGATACAAGCATAAGGACAGTAGCCATAATACAAAGCAAAGGTGCAAGCACTTTTATGATTTTTATTTGCAGAGTATAGCCTTTTGGATTCTTTTCATAAGCTGACATCATGGCATCTGCTGGCTCAGTAGGTAGTGTGGATTTTGTCGCGACAGGGTTTTCAGCAGGTGGTGTATATGCTACTGGCTTGCGGGGAGGGTACTTTACACGCTCCTTTTTTGCCGACACACTTATGGTGTTTTGGGTTTTATCTGCTATGGTCTGTGAGATGTCCGGCAGTGTAAGCGTGATAGATGTCCCTGCGCTCTGCCGTGGGCGAGCAAGTACTTTTGCATGTTCGTTCAGTCGGGCTTGTATGACGGAATCATCCCACAGCTTTTGAAGCCCCATATAATTAACCGCCTGCTCTAACGTGACGACTTTATAACCGGATTCTCGGCGGTAGTCAAAATTATCATCTGTATAGTACCGGTAGTCTGCCATGATAGCATATTTTGCACTTTTGGCAGCAGTTTTGTAAAGTCTACCACCGTGTTCGTCACACTTCTTTGCGATAGCAGAAGTAAGTTTGGCGAATTTCTTTTGCAGGTCAGCATCAGGGCTGCCTTGTATGTAGCACCAGTAGATATCATCCGTGATCGGGTCGGCATTCA
>CALWEB010000172.1 GCA_944376955.1 uncultured Agathobaculum sp.
GAGCGGTTTTTCGCGTCCCTCAGGCGCATGCAGACCTTCGGGCAGCTTGTCGAGCGTCTGATATGCATAATCCACCTGCATAAAGCGACGCGCCTTGCGGCCGATCGCCTGCTCGAATGCCTCGTGCAGCTCAGGCCGGATGATGAACACAACCCGCTCAAAACCCGCGCGATGCGCGTCATAAATCGAATAATCCAGAATGATCTGCCCATTTGGGCCAACCGGGTCGATCTGCTTGAGTCCGCCGTAACGCGAGCCCATGCCCGCAGCCATGATCACCAAACCCGGCTTTGCCATTGCGCACTTCTCCTTTTCACGGCAGCACCGCCGCCGAATCCATTTTCATCCAGTCATTTACCCCAGAACGCAGGCGTATTTTACATGTTTAATCTCCCAGCCTGTCTGGAATACTTCATTATTATACAAGACCATATCATAAAACACAAGATGTTTGCAGCATACGACATCTTTTTTGTCGAAAAGCATGAAAATCTCACCACAACGAGCCGAACGATTGCAAAACGGTAAAAAAACTGCTAGAATGATGCTGTTAAAAAAATATCAGAGTAGTAAACGCGATGATAGCAGAGAGGAATATGTTGCGATGCGTAAAACAAAAATTATTTGTACGCTCGGCCCTGCGACCGATGCGGTTCTCCCCGAAATGATCAGGGCCGGCATGAATGTCGCCCGTATGAATTTCAGCCATGGCTCGCACGAGGAGCACAAGGCCCGTATGGACGCCGTCAAAGCGGCGCGTGAAGCATTGGGTATGCCGGTAGGCATCATGCTGGACACCAAGGGTCCGGAAATCCGCACGAAGACTTATAAAGATGGCAAGATCGAAATCGTCGAGGGACAGGAATTCACCCTGACCACCCGCGATGTGGAAGGCGATAACACGATCGTTTCCATCACCTATGAAGGCCTGCCGGCAGATGTACAGCCTGGCACCCGCATCCTGATCGACGACGGTCTGGTTGCCTTCGAGGTCATCGAAGTCAAGGACGGCACGGATATCGTCTGCCGCGCACTCAACGGCGGCCCGCTTTCCAACCGCAAGTCCATCAATGTCCCCGGCATCAAGCTGAACATGCAGTTTGTGTCCGACAAGGATCGTGAGGACATCGAGTTCGGTCTGGAGCAGGGCATCGACTTCATCGCTGCTTCTTTCACCCGTTCCGCGCAGGACGTGCGCGACATCAAGGCCATCCTCAAGGCGCACGGCAAGGAAGATGTGGAGATCATCTGCAAGATCGAAAACATGGAAGGCGTCAACAACATTCAGGAAATCCTCGACGAGGCCAACGGCGTTATGGTTGCCCGCGGCGATCTCGGCGTAGAGGTACCGTTTGAAGTGCTGCCGGAAATTCAGAAAAACATCATCAAGACCTGCATTTCCCGCGGCAAGCGCGTTGTCACCGCGACCCAGATGCTCGAGAGCATGGCGAAGAACCCGCGCCCGACCCGCGCAGAAGTTTCCGACGTTGCCAACGCGGTTTACGACGGCACCAGCGCCATCATGCTGTCCGGCGAGACTTCGGTCGGCAAGTACCCGGTGGAAACCGTCCGGACCATGAGCATGATCGCGGAGAACGCAGAGAAGACCATCCACTATGACCGCCGCCGTGCAACCCGTCTGGAGTTCCAGAACATGAACGTCTCCGGCGACCTTAAGACGCTGGCGATCTCGCACGCCACCTGCTCCACCACCGCTGATCTGGGTGCCAAGTGCATCGTTGCCTTCACCGAGTCCGGTTCGACCGCGCGTGCGGTATCGACCTACCGCCCCGGCGCACCGATCATTGCGGCAACACCGAATGAAAAGACCTTCCACCGCCTGAGCATGTCTTGGGGTGTCGCACCGGTTATGGTTCCCAAGCGTCCCGCCTCCGGCACCGAGCTGTATGACCTTTCCGAGCAGGCCGCGATCTCTGCGGTAGAACTGCGCGTGGGCGATATCATCACCATCACTGCCGGTATGCCGGTCGGCCACGTCAACTACACCAACACGCTGCGCGTGCATCAGTTGACCGAACGCTCGTTCGCGCAGCTCGTACAGGATTGATCTTATGTCTTTCAAACGCTTCCAGCGTAAACTCATCCGTATTCTGACCCTTCTGGTCATTTTGTCCGTCATATTTTGTGTTGGCCTGTACGTTTACCGTTCTTTTTTCGGCTACACCTATGATACCTCCCTATTTGGGAAGGATCTGGCGGCCGGCGTCAAGGCGGATGAAAACATCACCAACATCGCGCTGTTCGGTCTGGATACCCGCGAAGGCGAAACCCAGAGCCACTCGGACTGCATGATGATCGTCACGGTGGACAACACACGCAGCAAGATCAAATTGATCAGTCTGATGCGCGATTCTCTCGTGGATATTGATGACCATGGCGAGGATAAGCTGAACGCCGCATATTTCCTCGGCGGGCCAAGCCTTGCCATCCGCACGATTAACGAGAACTTCGGCACAGATATCACCGAATATATCGCGGTCAATTTTGAACAGCTGGTTGAGATCATCGACGCGCTGGACGGCGTAGAGATTGACGTAAAATCCAATGAGGTAGACGAACTCAACCGCGTCATCCGGGATTACGGCATCGAACAAGGGAAGGAATTCCAAGGTGTGGACGGTGCTGGCCAGCAAACGCTTGATGGCGTACAAGCGTTGTGCTACGGCCGCATCCGCAAGGGCGGCACGGGCGATGACTGGGCGCGTGTCGAACGCCAAAGCATTGTGCTGGAAGCGATGTTCACCAAAGTGCAGTCCATGGGTGCGAGCGAACTGATTGGCCTGATGCAGAAGCTTGTCCCCTATGTGACCACCTCGCTTTCCCCGACCGAGATCGCCCCGCTGATCGTCGGCGCTGTCAAGGACGGGGTTCCCACGCTGGAACACACCCGCGTCCCGCTGGATGGCGAATGGAATTACTACGGCTCTGCCAGCGAATATATCCTGTATGACCGGGATGTGGCTGCCGATCACATCCACGAATACATATATAACGACGTATTCCCTGGAGAGTCCACTTCCAACGATTCCACCCCATCAACCGATTCCAGCGGCATGGACACATCCAACGAGCCGTTGGGCGGTGTCGATTTTGACGAACCGCCAACCGCTCCGGCCACCACGGATGATACTTCCTCTTCCGACAGCAATGTTGATCCCGCCTCCCTTGCAGAGGAAGGCGGACGGTATGATCCCGAAACCGGGGATTATTACGACTCCGACGGAGACCGGTATTATCTAGACGAATCGGGCAATCGGGTGTATTATTAAATCAATATGATCCGTATAGGGGGTATGACACCACGATCATACCCCCTTCTTTAATGACGAAAGAAAGAGGAAAGCAGCAGTATGTATGTCAAACGTGTTCTTGCAAACGGGGTGCGCCTGATTTCCGAAAAGCTGGATACGGTGCGCACCGCGTCCGTCGGCATCTGGGTCGGCAACGGCAGCCGCTATGAGCCGGCTGCACTGAACGGAATCTCCCACTTCATCGAGCATATGATCTTCAAAGGCACGGAAAAACGCTCGGCTCAGCACATTGCTATCGCAATGGATGCGTTGGGCGGACAGGCCAATGCCTTCACCGATAAAGAATGCACCTGCTACTATATGAAGGTGCTGGACAAGCGGCTTCAGACCGGTATCTCCATCCTCGCGGATATGTTCATGCACTCGCGTTTCGCGCAGGAGGATATCGATCTGGAACGCGGCGTAGTGCTGGAAGAGATCGACATGTATGAGGACTCGCCCGAGGATGTCGCCATCGACAAACTGTTTGAAAAATGCTATGCGGGCTCTGCGCTCGGCCGCCCCATCCTCGGCACGGCGGAAACCCTGCAAACCATCAACTCAGAAGCGATGCACGATTACATGCGCCGCTATTACCGCCCATCCGATACCGTTGTCGCTGTCTCCGGCCACTTCACCGAGGACGATCTGGATTATATTGCTGAGCTGTTCTCCCATATGGAAGGCGAAGGCCGCAACCAGACCACTCCCGCCGTCTATCAGCCCAGCCTGCTGCTGCGCGAAAAGGACATCGAGCAGAACCACCTTTGCCTATCCTTTCCGGGTGTTTCGCTGCTGTCCGAGGAACGCTTTGCCATGAACCTGCTCAGCTCGATCCTCGGCGGCGGTATGTCCTCCCGCTTGTTCCAAGGCGTGCGTGAACAGAACGGCTTGTGCTATTCCATCTATTCCTTTACTACGCCACATCTGGACACCGGACTGTTCTCGATCTACACCGGCCTTGGTGCAGAAACCGAGCAGAAAGCACTCGATCTGATTGTGCGCGAACTCCATGCGTTCTGCGAAAACGGCCCCACCCCGGATGAGCTATCCCGCTGCCGCGAACAGGTCAAGACAACGTTGCTTATGGGGCTGGAAAGCACCGGCACACGCATGATGACCATCGGCCGCAGCGAGCTGCTGCGCGGGCAGGTGGCCGCTGTTGAACAGGTGCTTGCCTCTTATGACAAGGTCACCGCAGAAGATATTTTATCTCTGGCGCGCCGCATCTTTGACTTTGATCAGGTCTCACTCGCCGTGGTTGGCCAGCCGGACCGCGAGGAAACCTACCGCGCCTTGCTGCAATAACCTCATTGTTTTGTTACGCTTAAGCAGCGAGGGCCGCTCCTTTTCGGGAGCGGCCCTCGCTGCTGTTTATTTGTCCACGACCGGAATTTCAGTCATGTCCTTTTCATCCAGATTTTTAAGATAGTGCTTGGTCTCCGATGCGATCACACCGCTGAGCAACAGCAGTGCAATCAGGTTCGGGATCGCCATGAGCGCATTCAGGATGTTTGCCACCGTCCACGCCAGATCAAGCGACAACACCGGCCCGATCACAATCACCGCAATGAACACCAGCTTGTAAGGCAGCATCCCCTTACGGCCGAACAGGTACTCGCAGCAGCGCTCCCCATAGTACGACCAGCCGAGGATGGTCGAATAAGCAAAAGTGATGATGCCAATGACCAGAATCAACGGCCCCAGCACCGGGATCTGCGAAAATGCTGCCGTGGTCATCTGGCCGCCGTTTTCGATCATGTCCATGTTGATGGAGGGGTTCTTCATAATGGTCGTGACCAGCACCAAGCCGGTCATCAGGCACACCACAACCGTATCCCAGAACGTGCCGGTTGCGGAAACCAGCGCCTGACGCACCGGATTGCGCGTCTGGGCGGCGCTTGCAACCAGCGGCGCAGAACCCAAACCGGATTCATTGGAAAACAGGCCGCGTGCAACACCATACTGCATCGCAATGCGCAGTCCGCCGCCGACCAGACCGCCTGCCACTGCACCCGGTCGGAATGCCAGCACGAAAATCGTCTTGAGCGCGGGCAGGATGAAATCCCAGTTGATACCCAGAATAATCAGGCAACCCAACACGTAGAATGCCGCCATAAACGGTACCAATTTTTCGCATACAGTAGCGATCGACTGGATACCGCCGATGATGACCACCGCCGTAATCGCCGCAAATACAATTCCAATGGCAAGTGGCGGGATGTAGACCGGGCTATTGCCCTGAATGATTTCCGAGATGGCATTGATCTGCGTGCCGCAGCCAATGCCAAAGGAAGCAAGCATCGCCAGCGCCGCAAAGGCGACCCCTAACCACTTCATATGCAGGCCACGCTCCAGCGCATACATAGCGCCGCCCTGCATCCGGCCGTCCCCCGTCTGCACGCGGTATTTGACCGCAATCAGGCTTTCAGCATACTTGGTCGCAATACCGAATACGCCGGTCAGCCAACACCACAGCACTGCGCCTGGCCCGCCGAGGAAAACCGCCGTTCCCACACCAACGATGTTGCCCGTGCCAATGGTGGATGCCAGCGCAGTTGTCAACGCCTGAAACTGGCTGACATCCCCCGGTGAATCCGGGTCCTTGGTGAGCGACAGCCGGATCCCGGTAAAGGTCTTCCGCTGGATGAAACCGGTGCGAAGCGTCATGAAAATGTGCGTGCCCAGCAGCAGCACAATCATGGGCAACCCCCAGATCCAGTTGTCAATGGCCGATACCAACCGAGAAAACGCTTCCATACATTTTTGCCTTCCCTTCTTTTGTGTGATAATAACAGGAAAGGGAGCGAAGCCTGGGCTTCGCTCCCTTTTCAGACAGGGCGTATGCCGCCCCATAAATCCCGTCAATGGGAGCCGCGAAGAGCGGCGCGCCTTTGCACCCACTTCCGCGTTGTGACTATTATTATACCGTATTCCCGTATAAAATGCAAGTCAAACGGAAAAACCTGCCTTTCCCGCACCTTTGCGGCATCAAACCAACATCGCCCGCGCACTACATTTTTTCGCTGTTGGAAAAACGGAACACGGTCATGAACAGAATCTTGATATCGAACATAAGTGTCCAGTTTTCAATATAGTAGATATCGTGCTCAATACGTCCCTGAATCGATGTATCGCCGCGAAAGCCGTTGACCTGCGCCCAGCCGGTAATCCCCGGGCGCACCTGATGCTTGACCATATACAGTGGCACGGTTTCCTTGAACTGGTTGACGAAATACGGAAGTTCGGGGCGCGGCCCGACCAGACTCATATCCCCTTTCAGCACATTAAAAAACTGCGGCAACTCATCAATCGAAAATTTCCGGATAAATGCGCCGAAGCGTGTCTTGCGTGGATCGCTGTTGGTACTCCACCCGGTTGTCTGCTTGTTATTGACCCGCATAGAGCGGAACTTGTACATATAAAATGGTTTTTTGTTCAAACCGACGCGCTCCTGCCGGAACAAGATTGGCCCTGGGGAGGATAAACGCACGCCCACCGCTGCAAACAGCATCAGCGGCGAGGTCAGCACAATCAGCAGCAAGGAGCCGACGATATCCATCGCCCGTTTGAGGAACGCATTGCCGATATTGTCCAGCGGAATATGCCGGATGTTGACCAGCGAAACCCCGCCCACCTCGTCAACCACCGGATGAGAGGGCATAAATTTATTGTAGAACGGGATCAGCGAAACCTTTACGCCGTTCTTTTCGCTGCCCGCAATGATGCCTTGCAGATACATGTACTCCTCTGCCTCCAGCGCAATGACCACTTCATCCGGGCTGATGCGCTCCAGCACGCGCGGGAATGCTTCATAAGTGCCCAGATAGGACAGGCCGGGCAAGCAATCGTGCGGCGCCAGATAATGATCCACACAAAACCCCAGCGTACGATCGCGCTGGATAGCCTCGTAATACGTGCGGGCCTGTTCCCCGCAGCCGATCAGCAGTACATGCTTGAGGTTATAGCCGCGTTCGCGGAATATGCGCAGCATACGTCGGAGCAGCCATCGTTTAGCCGACACTGCTACCGTTGCCAACACAAAAAAGATGCCCAGCGTCCAGCGTGACAGGTGGAATTCCTTGAATATAAAGAAAAATGCCAGCATCAAACCGAACAGCAACAGGTTGCAGCGCAGCAGCAGACTAAATTCGGTTAAAAAATTCTTGGAACGGAAAGAATCATATAGACCCATCAAGCTGTACAGCAGCCAGAACAGAGGCGACATGCACAGCACCGTGTACATATAATAAGACAGGCCGATATGGCCGGGCTCCCCTTGAAAAAGCACAAAGCGGATTAAATAAGCCACAACCATACAGAGAAACAAGATAAGCACGTCCGTCAATCCGTTGATCTGGTTGAGCGTGCGCTGATTTTCTTTAATCAAATGCCGTGCCTCCTGACGATGCGGAATACAATTTCCATAAGTGCATCTATAATACCACACTTCATAGGAAATTTCCACCTTATCCGGCCTTTTACTTGACAAAAGATGCACTATGGAGTAATATTCCAATAGGAGTATACTGCGCAGGCAGAATGGGTTGCCTGCGTTTTTTATTGAAAGTGTGTGATATGATTCATGGGAGCAAACCGGAAAATCCTCTACATCGCTTCCTCCTTCGGACACCTTGCCTCGTTCCACCAGCCCTATCTGCGCTGGTTTGCACAGCAAGGCTGCGAAGTACATGCTGCCGCAGGCGGTGCGCCTTGTGCGCTGGAAGGCGTCAGCCGCTTCATTCCGCTGCCGCTGGAAAAGCGCATGTTTTCCCCGCGCAATCTATCCGCTGCCCACCAGCTGCGCGCTTTGCTGCACCGCGAGGGCTATGCGCTGATCAGCCTTCACACTTCGCTTGCCGCCTTCTTTGCGCGGCTTGCGCTGCGACCGTCTTGGAAAGGCCGCCCTGTTGTGATGAACACCGTGCATGGCTATTTGTTTGACGGCGCCACCCCTTTGCCCAAGCGGCAGCTGCTGCTTTCTGCCGAACGGATGACGGCACCTGTAACAGACTGGTTGCTGACCATGAACCGGCAGGATGACAGTATTGCGCGGCACTATGTCTTAGGCAAGCAAATCTGTTTTACGCATGGCATGGGCATTGATACCACCCATTTTACCCCGCCGGATGCTGCGCAAAAAGCACAGGCGCGGGCGCAGCTTGGACTCAATCCCGATGCCCTTGTGCTGGTTTACGCTGCTGAGTTTTCTGGACGCAAAAGTCAGGCTACGCTCATCCAGGCCATGCCGCATTTGCCGGAAAACACGGTTTTGCTCCTGCCTGGACGCGGCGACCGGCTCGAGGAATGCAAAACCCTTGCCGCTTCACTTGGCGTTGCACCGCGTGTGCAGTTCCCCGGTTTTGCGCAGCACATCAAAGACTATTATCAAGCCGCCGACCTCTGCGTCTCTTCCAGCCGCAGTGAAGGCCTGCCTTTCAACGTCATGGAGGCAATGGCATGTGGCTTGCCCGTAGTTGCCAGCGACGTGAAAGGCCATGAGGATTTGGTCCAACCCAATATAACAGGATTGCTGTTCCCATTCGGAGATGCAAACGCGTTTGCTGCTGCCATCCAACGGCTGGAGGATCCGTTACGCCGCCAGCAAATGGGACAAGCGGCACGTCAGGCTGTTCTGCCGTATGATATCCAACCGGTATTTCACGAACTGACCGCACTCTACCGTCAGGCCGCCGGCCTTGAGGGATAAAGTATTCCGGCATCTCCGGCAAGAATATCAGCTGATTACAGTCAGTTTCACCATGGAGGTTATAGAATGAAACAAAAAACAGTTCAATCCACCCCAACCGTCCGCTGGTCACGATACATCTTAGCAGCGGTGGTCTTGTTTGCTGTTATTTGTCTGGCAAACAACGGCAGTTATTTCACTGAAAAAGCGCTTGGCCTGTTGGGCGGCGTTGCCATCGTTTGTATGCTGATTTTTGCAGACAAGCAACGCTTTAAACGCCTGCTGACGCCGCCGGCCTTCGCGGTGTTTGCTTACATACTACTGGCGGGCATCTCTACGCTATATGCCAAATCCGGCAAGTTTGCGATTGCGGAATTCTCCTGTTTGCTGGTTTCCTTTGCAATTTTCATTGCAATCTCCCTGTTTTCCAAGGAAAACAAGGTTTCTTTCCGCCGTGCTGCTGCTACCCTGGCGTGTGCTGCGGCACCGGTTGGTATTCTGTCGATTGATGCCGCTTCCAGCAATATTCTGATGCGGCCCTTCCGTGCGATCATGGAACTGGCAGGTCCGGGTTACGGTGACACCGGTGCGAGCTTCTACTCCCGACTGAACACCATTTTCGGCAACCCCAATACCTATGCTGGTTTAATGTCCATTGCGTGTCTGCTGTCGCTCTGGCTTGTGCTCACCGCAGAAACGCGCCGGCAAAAGGTTCTGTGTACCATTCTGCTGATGATCAACGCAGTTTCCTACTTGCTGGCTTTCTCCATGGGCTCGCTCGGCGTTTTTGTTGTGGCCTGCCTGCTGATGCTTGCGCTCAGCCCCAAGGAGGGACGTGTTAACCTGTTCTGGCTGCTGCTGCAAACTGCTGTGGTTGCATTGATTGTTGGCGCGGTATCCGTCAAGGGTTTTGGTGATACGGTGACCGGTTCTCCCCTGCCCATGCTCATGCTGGTGATCGGCTGCGCATTGGCGTGTGTGCTGGAACTGTATGCCCGTGAAAAACTGATGACGGTACTTATTGGCAAAGGCAAACTGCTCATCGGCATCATTGCTGCGATTCTGGTTGTCATTGCGGTCTATCTGATCGCAGCGCTCAACGTGACCGGCGCTTATACCTTCGGCTCAGAAGGTAATTTCCGTCGTACTGCGAATCTGCCTGCTGGGGAATACACGCTGAATACGGAGGCCACTGCACCGGTCCAGGTCACTATCACTTACAAAAATACCAGCAACCTGATCCAGAACAATGAAACCAATCTGATCAGCGGCACCTCGGATGCCCCCATCACCTTTACTGTCCCCGATGACAGCGAATTGGTCTTCTTCTACTTCCTGTGCAATGAGCCGGGGGTGACGGTACAGAATGCGACTTATACCGGCACACAATCCGGCAGTATTAAGCTGGGTTACAAGCTGTTGCCCGCCTTTATTGCCGACCGTATTCAGGACTTGGGTGCGAACGGTAACGTGGTACAGCGTGGCGTTTACCGGCAGGATGCCATCAAACTTTGGTTAACCTCCCCGATCATTGGCCGTGGCTTGGGCGGCTTTGAAAACGGTGTCGTATCCGTTCAGGATTACTACTATGAGACCAAATATGCGCATAACCACTATGTGGAGGCGCTTTGCGACCTCGGTGTATTGGGCCTTGCTGCGTTTCTCACAATGCTTGGCACTTCGATCTGGGCAATCGTCAAGAGCCGAAAGGAAAAACCGCTTGCCGTCATGCTGGTGGCAGCCTGTGTCCTGCAAATGTTTGGGCAGGCCATCACGGACGTCACCTGGTCGGTTGGTAGCTGTCTGCCCATGTTCTTTGCGGTTTTGGCGTTGCTCGTCCTGTATTGCGGCGACAGCCTGCGCCTGAAACTGCCTTCCAAAAAAGCTTTCGCTGCCGTCCGTTGGCCTATCGCTGCCTTTTCCGGCATTTTTGTAGTGCTGATTGGGCTCAACCTTGTTGCACAATTCATTTTCACCAGTGACGGCCTGACTCTTGACGATTTGAAGACCTGTGCTTCCATTGATGCGTTTGAAAAGAACGATTACAAGTTGTCCTATCTGGTTTCCGGCGGCAATGAAGAAGGCATTGCCGATCGGTATGCAAAGGATTTATCAAAAGAAGAATCCAACTCGATCACCATTCCGCTGGCACAATATTATGTCTCCGCCGGCCAGTATACCGCAGCGCTGGATGTTCTGGATCATGGTATCCAATACATGCGCGCTGATGCGGAAGTGTGGCAGCAAATGTTTGATTTATACGAAACCATTCTCAATCCGGTTGGACAGTTTGCTGGCGTGCAGCTTTTTACGGATGACAGCTATGTGCAGCGCATGGTCCGCGGTTACGAACAGCTCTGCGAAACCAACCGCGATCAACTCGACGATGTGCTTTTGACCACGAAGAACAATGCCTTTGTCAATCGCCTGCTGTCTGTTGCAGCACTCGACCCATATGACATGGTTGATGCGCTTACCATTATGACGAAAACCGGTCTGGACAGCCGCACGCTTCCGGATGCAGACGGCAATGGCGTACCGGATTGTGCTACCGTCCTGTCTGGCGAAGTCAGCTGGATGGAGGATGGCAGCTTTACCGCTGAAACCGATGCCACGATCCAGTTTGCAACGCAGGTTCCGGATGATGGTTCTTACTCCCTCTACCTTCAAACCTCCAATCCGGCTGGAATCCTTGCCGCGACAATCAACGGAAATCTTGTTACGCTGGATGCTGCTACGGGAGTCTATACCCCATTTAACGACCACAGTGCGCTTTCGACGGAAATCATTCTTTCCGTGCAGGCAGGTACTACAGTCGAAAATATGACCTATCTCATCAATAACTAAGTTTCTGCTTACCAGATATCTTGCTGCATGACAAAGTGCAAGGGCAAATCATTGCCCTTGCACTTTTTTTTAACCGCGATATTATTAAAGATGCTTGTTTTACCCGTAGAAAAACGGCGGCGCTTCCCCTCAGGCACTCATCCACCTGTGGAATGCGCCGACCGGACAAAAGGAGGAAAATCATGTCCGTTTCTGATCAAAAAATAGCGGCTTTTTCTAAAACCATTTCACAACTACGCGACCAGCCGAATATGCAGCCGGCAGAATTAAAGGCCTACTTTGACAGCAGCCCGGATGAGCTACGGCAGGCGCACAACGGCCTTTGTGACGCACTTTGTGCCACCAGTGCTGCGTCATCCCTTGGCTTTCAACGCACCGCAGGTGTGCCAGCGGACACCGTGCAGGCTGCGCTCGAGAATGTGCAGGCACAGGTGACGGATGCTGTGCTGGGGAATATCCCATCGGGCAGCGTAGACGGCGACAAGCTTGCACAGGATGTCCGAAACCATTTTAGTGCCATTGAAAGCGCCGTAGCAGCGGAATCCAGTACACGGCAATCCATCGACAGCAATCTGCAAAGCCAAATCAGCACATTAAGTGCCACAAAATGCGAACTCTACACCGGCACTTATGTTGGCGACGGTGCAGCGACTCGCACCATTAACCTTGGTTTTCGGCCAAAAGCGGTACTAGTCATGTATAGAGGCTTTCTGTTGGAAATGGAATTTAATTACTGGCATTACTGTTCTCTGGGCGGCATTGCCATTGAAGGCTGGAGTAATACCGGTATTTCGTTAACAAGCAACGGGTTTCAAGTACAACAAAATCTCTCGCCAAACAGCGAAACCGGTATGACCAGCATCCGTGTGAATACTTCCGGCTATACCTATGTCTACCTTGCATTCAAATAAAAGAACAGGCCCCCTTCGGGAAACCCGAAGGGGGCCTTTTGAGTCATTCAGAATACGACTAACTATTCTCCTTAGGGATTGATAGAAGGATCGTAAGCCTTCGCATTCTTGATCTCGTTGTTCTGGCCGTCAACCAGGATGAAGACAACCTTCTTGTCAGTGCCGTAAACGTAAACTACGTTTTCAACATACTTGCCGGTGTTATCCTTGCGAGCCTCGCGAGCAGCCGCCTTCGCGTCGCCCTCGATGCCAGACTTGCTATCGGTGTTGATGTTCACAACGATGCAGTCGTTAGCCAGCTCGTACTCATAGCCGTTGATGGCGATGTAGTTGTTGCTGCCGCCGTAGAAGCCGTCAGAGGTGATGTGGCCTACCATGGTGGTGTTGCTGCCGCCAGCGGCTACTACTGCACTAACATTCTTGATGATGGTGCGGTCGCCGGTGGAAACCAGATCATAAGTTACGATCTCGCCGCCGTCGTAGGTGTAGTAGTCAGAGCTCTGCTCGTAAGCAGTCAGCAGGCCGTTCTCAGTCCACAGCTCGAAGTAACGGTAATCGTCGTTGTCAACCGTCTCGGAAGCGTTCAGAACGTACGCGTAGTTCTTGCCAGTTACGTTCGGCAGAGAAGCCATCTGAACAGCCATAGCCTGGATGTACTGAACGCCGTTAGAGGTGCCGCCTACTGCGTAAGTACCTCTGATCAGGCTAATCGCCGGCGAAGCAGGCAGGCTCTTCAGATCCTTACCGGAGATGACCTTCGCGTCAGCCACACCGCTGTTGGTGGTAACAAAGACGACTGCGTCATCCGAGATGTTGCGATCTACTGCAGTGCCGTTATAAGTGCCATCCTTCTCGCTCCAGATACCAGCCTTCAGCATATCATCGCCGGTGCGGTAAGAGGACTCATTGATCAGGTATGCATCGTCGTAGCCAGCGAACTGACGGAACTTAACGGTACCAACGTTAGTTGCACCAACCGGCATCAGGGATACGTTGCTGCCGCTCTCGCGGTAGGTTACCAGATGGCCAACCAGAGCGCTCTTGATGGTAGCGTCGGTCGCCGTATTCTCAGAACCCTCGATCTTGCCGTTCAGATCAGAATCGAAATCGTACTGATTGCTGCCGTATGCCTTGACAGAAACATTGTTGTACTTGTCAAGGATTGCAGTCTTCTTAGAACCATCGCGGGTGATCAGGCTGACCTCGATCTTATCCTTGTTTACGCCAGCGTTGTACTGCTCTACCGCGTAAACAGTTGCCAGGCTCTTGGCGCCCCAAGTGCCGTCAACCTTCTCAACGTTGTACAGCAGGTTGTCGATTGCGATGAACTCGATGGAGTCACCGGAAACCAGGGACGGCATGGTGTAACCATCTGCCGGCTTGTACCAAGTGCCATCGATGCGGATTTCCTTGGTGCCGCTCTGGGTGCGGGTTGCCTCGATCTTGCCTTCAACAGCGTCGATCTTCTCGTAGGTCATCTTGTCGTTGTAGTAGTCGTAGGTAACCTTCGCGTAGTCGTTCTTCGCAATGCCCTCGTAGGTGTTAACGTCGGACATGTCCGGGTTGGTCACATAAGTGGTGAACTCAGAAGTAGCGATCGGAGCAACAGTGCCGATCAGAGCGCTGGTGTTCAGGACGCTGTCGCTCACGTAAGTGATCTTAACAACGTTCTGGTTCGTAACTACAGCAGTGTCAATCTTGCCGTCGCCATCGTTGTCGATGAAGTTGACCAGATCAGCCATTGCCTGCTCGTTCAGAGTGTTCTTAGCAGTCAGATCGATCGTAGTAGTGTCTTCGCCGTTAACGTAAACGTCCAGCTTGTTAGCGCCGTAAGTATCAACAGACCAAGTCTTGTCGTTCAGCTTAACCTTGCTGTCGGTCTCGTTCTTGATGTCCTTCCACATTGCTTCGGAAGAATCGTTGTCAGCAGTCTTGTAAACGCCGTAAACGCCGTCTACATCGTTCTGATGCTCAGAATCCCAAACAACCTTCACTTCGTAGCCGAACAGGTCGGATACGTCGATCTTGGTGTCACGGAAGGTGAACTTGTTGCTACCAGCATTATTCACAAAGCCATCGTTAGTCTCAAAGTCGATGCCCTTCGGGTTGGTCTTGGAAGACGGGCCCTTGGTGATGATACCGGTGTGAACCGCCAGATCCATCCACTTCTCACCAACAGTCATCCAGCTGCCGCCCCAAGCCAGGCCAGCGTCGGAATCGTTCAGGAAGCTGTTGGTAACCTCAGACCACTGAACAGCCTTGACCTCGGTCAGAGCGTTGGACAGAACCTGCGCAGCGTCCTGACGGGTGCAACCCTCAGCAACAGCGGAGTGAACATCCTTGGTCAGGCCAACGGTGGTAGCCAGGGAGATGGTGTTGTTCAGCCAAGCAGAACCGGTCAGCTGAGCCTTGTCAGCACGGTAGCCAGCCAGAACCAGAGCCATCTTCATAGCTTCGCCGGTGGTAACGGTGGAGTTCGGGTCGAACTTGGTAGCAGACTTACCAGCAACGATGCCGGTGTTCTGCAGGTACTTGACGTAGCCAGCTGCCCAGTGGCCGTTGATGTCCTTGAAGGACGTCGTAACGGTTGCGTAAGCAGAAGCGTCGTCGTTACCACCATTGCGGATGGTAAAGATCATCTTGGCCATTTCAGCACGGGTAACAGTCTTCTCCGGCTGGAAAGAGCCATCCTCATAACCCTGAATGATATTCAGAGCTGTGAGCAGTTCAACGGCGTCGGTGTTATCAGCATTGATATCAGCCGCATCCGTGAACGCCGCACCAGCAAACATGGTGAACGCGCAAGCGAACGCCAGTACCAGTGCGAGAACCTTTTTAAGATTCTTCATGGGATTTTTTCCTCCTTAAATTTTTTGAGCTTTCGCTCTTATGGTGATTATGATACCACAGGTTTTTGACACGGTCAAGCAAAGTGCCGTGAATGTAACATGGGTGTAATATTGTAACATACGGCATTTTTCGATGTTTTCCACAGTATTTTCCACAGAAAGTGTGCGTTTTCTGGTGTCCCTCCGGAAGGCGTCCGCTGCTGCGTCCCCGCAATACCTTATATAATATATGTATGACTTCTGCACTGTGCTTCCTGCTTGTCTGCCACCCTGTAACACACCTGTGCAGAGGCCGGATGATATTGGAAACCGCTGCACAGCGTATCCACCATGGTACTTTCGTGCAATCTATGATATACTTTTAGTGACGCAACAGCACACAGAAGCCGTTTGCGCATTTTTTAGAAAGAGGGTGTGTGATGCTTGAAATTTTTTCGATATTCCGCATCATTGATTGTCATCTGCATGTTTTTCTTTCGTGTGAGCACAGCCACAGCGGCTTATACGGATGCTACGTCGCACTGGGCCGCGGACTCCATTGACTTTGTCTCTCAGGCAGGGCTGATGGATGGCTTTTCTGATTATACGTTTGGCACGAACGCGCCAGCCACGCGTGCCTGTCTCGTGCAGGCACTCTATCATCTGGAGGCGGATACCACGATATTGACCGCCGTCCCCTTTCAAGACGTCCCGGCGGATGCGTCCTATGCCGATGCAGTGCTGTGGGGCGCATCCAACGGCATCATCGAAGGCGACGGCAATGGGCGTTTTAACCCCGGTGGCTCATTGACACGGGAACAGCTTGCCGCCATTTCTTACCGCTATGCAGCACTTCTGGATGTGGATCTGACGGTGCAGAACGATTTATCCATCTACGAAGACGCAGGCCAAATCAGCAGCTATGCGCAAACCGCCATGCAATGGGCCAATGCACAAGGGCTGATAACCGGCACCACTGCCACGACCCTCACCCCACAGGGAACGGTGACACGCGCACAGCTGGCCACAATCATACAGCGCCTGTCCGACCTGCTCGGCATTGTGCCGGAACCCCCAGCCCCTGATCAAAACACGGTCACCAATTCGTATACGGCATTTACCACCTCTCTCGGGCCTGTCACACGGATGGACGTGGAACAGGCGCTGACCGAAGTGTCTCACAAAACACGCTATTATACCGATACAGAGGGATGCACCGTCGAAATGGGGCGTTCCGTTGCCGCACTGGCTACACCGGCACATATTACCGCACAATTCCAGATGGCAGGCAGCAACGGCACCATCCGCTGGTATGATTTTACCACCGAACGATGGTATGAACAACCACTCTCCTCCGGTGTTTTGCCGCGCGGCATGTATTTCATCCGCGTAGG
>CALWEB010000173.1 GCA_944376955.1 uncultured Agathobaculum sp.
GGTTCTACTATGTGGATACCGCCGATGGCCTGATTGAGTGCAAGGCGCGCGGGCGTTTCCGGAAAACCGTGGGCAAACCCATCGTGGGCGACCGCGTGACGCTGGAAATCCAGCCCGAGGACGGCACAGGTTACCTGCTCGACATTGCGCCGCGCAAAAACAGTCTGGTGCGGCCCGCGGTAGCGAACCTTGACCTGCTGGTGGCGGTCGCCTCGGCTGCGCCGCCCGTGACCGACCCGTTTCTAATCGACAAGGTAACTGCCATCGCGGTACACAAGGAAATCGGTGCGCTGGTCGTCATCAACAAGACGGACGAGAACCCCGGCGATGAGCTGTTCGCCACTTATCAGAAAAGCGGCATTGATGTGCTGCGGGTCAGCGCGCTGACCGGCGAAGGCATTGACGCGCTCAAAGCGCGCCTGCGCGGCCGGGTAGCGGCGTTCGCCGGCAACTCGGGCGTGGGCAAGTCGAGCGTACTCAACCGCATCGACCCACAGTTCGGCGCGGCGGTCGGCGCGATCTCCGACCGCATCGGCCGCGGCAAACATACCACGCGCCATGTGGAGCTGCACCCGATTGCGGGCGGCGGGTACATTGCGGATACACCCGGTTTTTCCTCATTCGAGACCGAGCAGATGGATCTGGTGCTGGCGGAGGACCTGCAATATGCGTTCCCGGAATTTGCACCCTATATCGGGCAGTGCCGGTTCACCGGTTGCGCGCATGTGAAAGAAAAAGGCTGCGCGGTGCTGGCCGCCGTTGAGGCGGGGGAGATCGCGAAAAGCCGACATGAGAGCTATGTGAAACTGTACGACAGCGTAAAGGATTTGAAACAATGGGAGATTTCCAAGGGCGGCACGCGCTGATTTTTGCGGCCGCACCCGAAACCGAATACGGCTACATCCGCGCATTTCTGGACGAGCATCCGGATGCGCTGATTGCCTGCGCGGACGGTGGGCTGCGCCATGCGCGCGCGCTCGGGCTGCACCCGGATTTTATGATCTCGGACTGTGACTCGCTGCCCGAGGTCGAGGGTACGGAAATCATCCGCCTGAAACCGGAAAAGGACGACACGGACACGCAGGGCTGCCTGCGTGAGGTATTCCGCCGCGGTTGCACCGAGGCGACACTCGTTTGCGCGACCGGTGGCCGAATCGACCATGAACTTGCCAACCTGTCCCTGCTGGAGGAAGCGCACGCAATGGGCGGGCATCTGACCGTGCTTGACCGGCAAAACCGCATCGTTTTGCATGAGGGTGGCTGTCGGAAATTCATAATGCCGGCAGCATACCGCTATTTCTCCATTGTGCCGCTGGATGCTGCGCTGCATGGCGTGACGATTGAAAATGCAAAATACCCGCTGCATGACGCGACGGTCACACGCGCGGGCATGGTCACTATTTCCAATGAGGCTGCGGCAAACGAGATTGTTACGGTCGAAATTCGAGACGGGCGCGCGCTCGTCGTCTTTTCGCGCGACTTTGAGCGCGCTTTGTGAAATATCCACACCAAAACCGCCCAAACCGGCGGTTTTTTCTATTCGGTTGTTTTGCAGTTTTGCAGGCGCAGACTTGCAAAAAGAAAAGAGCAGGCATATAATAACATCATAGAGAGATGAAAAGGGAGTGCTGAGCAGTGGCATTGAAACCGATTTCCAGAATCGCGGCGGGGGTACAGGCATCGACGACGCTTGTGATCGACTCGCTGTTCAAGCAGATGAAGGCCGAAGGCAAGGATGTGGTTGGCTTTGGCGCGGGTGAGCCGGATTTCCCGACCCCGGAGCACATCAAGCAGGCCGGCATTGAGGCAATCGAGAACAACCAGACCCGCTATACGCCGGCAGCCGGCTTGATGGAGCTGCGCGAAGCGGCGTGCTACCGTCTGAAGGCTGATTTTGGTCTGGATTATGAGCCCAAGCAGATTGTGGTCGCGTCCGGTGCAAAGCACTCGGTCTATATCGCGCTGATGACGCTGTGCAATCCGGGCGACGAGGTCGTCATCGCGGCACCCTATTGGGTCAGCTACTCGGAAATGGTGCAGCAGGCGGGCGCAGTGCCAGTAATCGTGACGGCGGAAGAAGAGCAGGACTTCAAGATCACGGCGGCGCAGCTGGAAGCGGCGATCACGGACAAAACCAAGGTGTTTATGCTCAATTCGCCTTGCAATCCGACCGGTATGGTGTATACCCGCAAGGAACTGGAAGAAATCGCGGAGGTTTGCTGCCGCAAAAATATCTATGTCATTGCGGATGAGATCTACTGCAATCTGGTCTATGATGATATTGAGTTTGTGTCCTTTGCATCGCTGAATGAGGATGTGAAAAACCGCACTATCATCGTCAACGGCGTGTCCAAAAGTTACGCCATGACCGGTTGGCGCATTGGTTACAGCGCGTCCAACCCGGAACTGGCACGCGTGATGAGCAATTATCTGAGCCATTCTACCTCGGCGCCGTCCACGATCTCGCAGCACGCGGCGATTGTGGCGCTCAAGGGGCCGCAGGAGGATATGCAGGTGATGAAGCAGGCGTTTGAGGCGCGCCGCGATCATCTGGTGGAACGCATGAACCGCATCGAGGGCGTTTCCTGCATCAAGCCGCAGGGCGCGTTCTATGTGATGATGAATATGAAGAACTTCCTCGGCAAAAAGATGTACGGCAAGACGATCGAGAGTGCGGAGGACTTTGCGCAGCTGTTCCTGGAAAAGGGATTGGTTGCGACCGTGCCGTGTACCGCGTTCGCCGCGCCCGGCTTTGTCCGCTGGAGCTATGCGACCTCGCTGGCCGAGATTGACAAGGGTCTCGACCGGTTGGAGGAGTTTATCAAGAACGCATAAAGTAATTCGATTGAAACCACGCTTTCAATCGAGTCAGACGTATCGAAAAGTCGGGCAAAGCTCGACTTTTCGATGCCGCTCACAGAGCGGCGGAATCATGCGCGCTGCCGCGCGAGAACAGAAAACGGGCCTGTTGCAAAATAGGCCAAAGAAAAAAAGACAGGCAGGGCAGCCCGAAAAGGGTTGCCTTGCCTGCCTTTTTGCTTTAGGCTTAGTTTGTGAACACAAAACCAAAGCAAGACCAGTGT
>CALWEB010000174.1 GCA_944376955.1 uncultured Agathobaculum sp.
AGAGCTTGATCTGGGCGACATCACGGATGTGATCAACACCGAGCGCAAGAATGCGTTCCACGAGGACGTGGTCGTGCAGGAATATACACCGGATCAGCTGATCGAGCCGAACGCGCCGGACTTTCAGGCGGGCGGCGTAGCTGTGCCGCGCGTAGTAGAATAAGGGGGGACGGAAAACCATGGCACTTTTTGAGAAAACAGCAGCTGAGCTTTCCAAAATGCTCGCTGATAAAGAGATTTCCGCAGTGGAACTTGCACAGGACGTGTTCGCCCGCACCAAGGCGGTTGAGGACAAGGTGCAGGGCTATGTGACGGTTGCGGAAGAGTCCGCGCTTGCACAGGCCGCCGAGGTGGACAAGAAGCGCGCTGCGGGCGAAACGCTGTCCGCGCTGGCGGGCATCCCGGTAGCCGTCAAGGACAACATCTGCACCAAGGGTACGCTGACCACCTGTGCATCCAAGATGCTGTACAATTTCAAGCCGCCGTACAACGCAACGGTGGTGGAGAAGCTGGCTGCACATGACGTGGTTATGACCGGCAAGGCCAACATGGACGAGTTTGCAATGGGTTCGTCCTGTGAGAATTCGGCTGCGCATCCGACCCACAACCCGCACGGCTTGAACCGTGTCCCGGGCGGCTCGTCCGGCGGTTCTGCGGCGGTTGTCGCTGCGGGTGAAGTCCCGCTGGCCCTTGGTTCGGATACCGGCGGCTCGATCCGTCAGCCGGCATCGTTCTGCGGCGTGGTCGGCCTCAAGCCGACCTATGGCGCGGTGTCCCGTTACGGTCTGATCGCATTTGCGTCCTCGCTCGACCAGATCGGCCCGTTCGGCCGCTCGGTAGAGGACGTGGCAATGCTGCTGGATGCCATTACAGGCCACGATCCGATGCACGACTCGACCTCGGTCAAGACGCCGTTTGAAGGCTCGACCCGTGCCAATCTCAATGCCGATATCAAGGGCATGAAGATTGGCCTGCCCAAGGAATATTTCGGTGCGGGTATTTCGGACGCGGTGCGCGAGAGTGTGCTGGCTGCTGCCGAGACCTACAAGAGCCTCGGCGCGGAAGTGTTCGAGATTTCGCTGCCGCTGGTCGAATACGCGCTGCCGGTGTACTACATTCTGTCGTCCGCTGAGGCGTCCTCCAATTTGGCGCGATTTGACGGCGTTAAGTACGGCTACCGTACCCCGAACGCGGGAGACGACCTGATTGCGCTTTACACCAAAAGCCGCTCGGAAGGCTTCGGTGCGGAGGTACAGCGCCGCATCATGCTGGGCACCTATGTGCTGTCTTCCGGCTACTATGACGCTTACTACAAGAAGGCACGCGCGGCGCAGCGCAAGATCCGCGAGGAGTTTGCAAATGCGTTTGAAAAGTGCGACGTTATCCTGACGCCGGTTGCGCCCACCACAGCGTACGAGATCGGCTCCAAGACTACCAACCCGCTCGAGATGTACGCGGGCGATATCTGCACGGTGTCAGTCAACATCGCGGGCCTGCCGGGTCTGGTGCAGCCCTGCGGTTTTGACGCAGATAAAATGCCGATCGGAATGCAGCTGATTGGGCCGCGTTTTGGCGAGCAGAAGCTGCTCGATGCCGGCCTTGCATTTGAGCAGGCATCCGGCCTCAAGAACATCATCGCGGCACTGTAAGGGAGGAATCGACAAATGAAATATCAAGCTGTCATCGGCCTTGAGGTGCATGCGGAGCTGTCCACCAAGAGCAAGATTTACTGCTCGTGCTCGACTTCGTTTGGCGCACCGATCAATACCCACACCTGCCCGGTTTGCACTGGTATGCCGGGCGCACTGCCTGTGCTGAACAAGCAGGTGGTACACTATGCTGCCAAGATGGGCCTTGCGACCGGCTGCACGGTCAACCAGCTGTGTAAGGCCGATCGTAAGAACTATTTTTATCCCGACCTACCCAAGGCATATCAGATTTCGCAGTTCGATGTGCCGATCTGCGAAAATGGCGAGGTATTCTTCTACGTCGATGGCGAGAAGAAGTCCTGCCGCCTCGAGCGTATCCACTTCGAGGAAGACGCGGGCAAGCTGCTGCACGATGAGATTGACGGCACGGTTGTTGACTTCAACCGCTGCGGCGTGCCGCTGATTGAGATGGTCACCAAGCCCGACCTGCATTCCTCGGCGGAAGCGAAGGAATTCCTTGAGATGATCAAAACCACGCTGTCCTATCTGGACATCTGCGACTGCAAGATGGAGGAAGGCTCGATCCGCTGTGACGTCAACGTTTCCATCCGTCCGGAGGGCTCGGAAGAGTTTGGCACGCGTGTCGAGATGAAGAACATCAATACCTTCTCTGGTGCGGTGCGCGCGATCGACTATGAGATCGCCCGTCAGATCGAGGTCGTCGAGAACGGCGGCGAAATCCAGCAGGAGACCCGCCGCTGGGACGACGTCAAACTCAAGAACACGGTCATGCGCACCAAGGAGGATGCGCAGGATTACCGTTATTTCCCCGATCCGGACTTGATTGCGGTTGAGATTTCGGACGAGTGGATGGATCAGATCAAGAGCGAAATCCCGGAACTGCCGATCTCGCGTTATGAGCGTTATCTGAATGAGTATGGCATGACCGCAATGGAAGCACGCCTGCTTTCGGACAACTTTGCCAAGGCAGAGCTGCTTGACGCGGCGGCAAAACAGGTTAAGCCCAAAGCGGCGGCAAACTGGATTCTGTCCGATATCTCCAAGTACCTCAATGATAAGGGGGTGGAACTGCCGGATACCAAGATGACCGCCGATAAACTGGTCGATCTGGTCAAGCTGATCGAGGCCGGCACGATCTCCGGTGCAGCAGGCAAAAAGGTGCTGCCGAGCATGTTTGAAACTGATGAGACAGTTGAGGCGATTGTTGAGCGCATGGGCCTCAAGCAGGTGTCTGACGAGGGCGCCATTCTGGCTATCGTGCAGGACGTGATCGCAAAGAACGAAAAGGCGGTTGCGGACTTCAAGGCTGGCAAGAACGTCACCGGCTTCCTCGTGGGCCAGTGCATGAAGGCATCCAAGGGTCAAGGCAATCCGCAGGTCATCAACAAGCTGATTGCGCAGGAGCTGGCTAAGCTGTAAGCTGTTTTTTCCTTTTTCTGCGTGCCAGACGGAGGTACTTGCTGTGAAAAAGTTAGGTTGGATAGGGATTGTTCTCGTTTTCGTCTTTTCATTGGCTGCCTGCGGCTCACAAGATCTGCAAGAGATCGTTTCCGAAGCACTTGGGGTGGATGCTTCCAGCGGCAGCGCGATGTCCAGCATGGATACGCATGGCGGCAATGGTGACGGCACTTCCTTTATTGTGCTGCACTATGACGGCGACGAGATGATAAAACAAATAAAGGCGGATACCGCGTGGCAGCCGTTTCCACTGGATGAAACGGTTAAGACGTTGGTATATGGGGTATCGCATGCAACAAGCAGCATCGGTCCATTTTTAACGGATGAGGACGGCAAAGCTCTGGTGCCTGAGATCGAGAACGGATATTATCGTTTGATCGACCGGCAGGTGGAGGAAGATAAAACGACCGGTGCAGATATTCTGAACAGGGCATCGTTTAATTTTACGGTGGGCTTGTATGATACCGATACTAATACGTTGTATTGCTGCGAATTGGATACCTGAATCAGTGCATAAAAACGCCTGAGGGAATTTCCCTCAGGCGTTTTTTCGTCTAATACATGGTATGGTAATATGGAAGAATGATGCAAAACAAAAATAGAACAAATGTTTGCTTTTCTGGGTGAAGCGTGATATAATGAGAGAAAGCAAGGCAAGTGTCGCTGGAAAGGGGAGAGGGGCTGTGTCGGAATGCGCAGCGCAGGTGCGTACCTATTTTGCAATCGATCTGAAGTCCTTCTATGCCTCGGTCGAATGCGTCGAACGCGGGTTGGATCCGCTGACCACGAATTTGGTGGTGGCGGATCCCAGTCGCACGGAGAAAACCATCTGCCTTGCAGTATCGCCCTCGCTCAAGGCGTACGGAATCCCGGGGCGGGCACGGTTGTTTGAGGTGATCGAGCGGCTGCGGCAGGTTAATCAAGTGCGCCAATATCAAGCACCGGGGCATCGTTTGACCGGGAAATCCTGTGATGATAACGCGCTGCGGCAAAATCCGTCCTTAGCCGTGGATTACCTGACTGCACCGCCGCAAATGGCGCATTATATCGCGTGGAGCACACGGATTTACGAGATTTACCTCAAATATATCGCGCCGGAGGACATCCATGTGTATTCGATCGACGAGGTGTTCATCGATGCGACAGCGTATTTGCCGCACTATAGTTTGACCGCACGGGAATTGGCCGCGCGGATCATCCGGGATATTTTGCAAAACACCGGCATTACCGCGGCGGCCGGCATCGGTACCAACCTGTATCTTGCCAAGGTGGCGATGGACATTGTCGCCAAGCACACTGCGCCGGATGCAGACGGCATCCGCATCGCACAGTTGGATGAGCTTTCCTACCGGCAGCAGCTGTGGACACACCGGCCGCTGACCGATTTCTGGAGGGTGGGGCGCGGTTATGCGCGCAAATTGGAGCAGCGGGGATTATATACGATGGGGGATGTTGCACGTTGTTCGCTGGGTGCGCCGCAGGACTATTACAACGAGGAACTGCTGTACCGCTTGTTCGGCGTGGGCGCGGAATTGCTGATTGACCACGCTTGGGGTTGGGAGCCGTGCACGATTGCAGAAATCAAGGCGTACCGCCCGGCGGACAAGAGCGTTGCTTCTGGGCAGGTGTTGCAAGAACCGTATTCTTTTGAGGATGCCCGACTGGTGGTGCGTGAAATGGTGGATTTGTTGGCGCTCGACCTAGTGGAAAAACAGTTGACAACTGATCAAGTTGTGCTGACGGTGGGCTATGACCGTGTCAGTCTGGCCGACCCTGTGCGGCGCGCGCAGTACAAGGGCGCGGTGAAAACCGATCCTTATGGCCGTGCCGTTCCCAAACAGGCCCATGGCACGGCAAATCTGGGACAGCATACGGCATCGGCAAGACTTCTGATGGATGCAGTGAGTGAGCTATATGACCGCATTGTACAGCGCGAACTGTTTGTGCGGCGGCTGTCTCTGTCTGCAAACCACTTGCGGGATGCAGCAACGATGGGGCAGATGCTGCAATATGAGCAAATCGACTTGTTTACCGACTACGAAGCGCAACAGCAGCAGGAGAAGGAACAGGCTGCTGCGCTCGCTCGCGAGCAGCAGATGCAGCAGGCCATTCTTTCCATCAAACGGAAATTTGGCAGGAACGCAATTTTAAAGGGCATGGATTTGCAGGAGATGGCGACCGCGCGGGCGCGGAACGGCCAGATTGGAGGGCATAAAGCATGAGCGAAGCGCAAAAGGAGCCGTATGCAGAGCTGCTGCATTTGCCGCACCATACGTCACTGTACCATCCGCCCATGCCGCGGCAAAGCCGTGCTGCACAGTTTGCGCCCTTTGCCGCATTAACTGGTCACGGGGATGCGATCGCGGAGACTGCACGGTTGACCCAGCCGCGTGTAACGCTTGACGAGGGCGTGATCGCGGAGCTGGATACACGCATCGGTCAGCTGCGGGCTCAGTTGGATGAACATCCCGCGGTGGCGATTACCTATTTTGTGCCGGACGGGAAAAAAGCGGGCGGGGCATATGTGACCGTGCGCGGCCGTGTCCGCAAAATTCGGGATTTCGAAAAGCAGATCGTGTTGGAGGACGGCACAATCGTGCCGGTTGAGCAGATGATGGAACTGCATCTGCTGTGACAAAACAGGCCGACCGCGGGAAGCGGCCGGCCTGTTTGCCGATTACTCGAAATAGAATAAATCTTCAAATTTTTTGTCCAGCGCGATGCACAGGATCAGTGCCAGCTTGGCGGTCGGGTTGAACTGCCCGGTTTCGATCGAGCTGATTGTGTTGCGCGATACGCCAACGAGATCGGCCAGCTGTGCCTGCGACAGTTTTTTTTCGCTGCGCGCCTCT
>CALWEB010000175.1 GCA_944376955.1 uncultured Agathobaculum sp.
CGGCTGTTCATTCAAAAGATCGTGGTACACGAAAAGGACGTGAAGTGGAGCAAGCACGCCCAGCAGACAGTGGAGATTCACTACAATGACATTGGCTGTGTGGAACTCACCCAGCCGGAAGTTCAGTCCACCACCAAGGGTGCGTGAGACAAAAAGAAGTCCCCGGCAGATACTGCCGTAGCAATATCTGCCGGGGGTTCAGACACCTGCAAAGTTACCCCTGTCAGGGGGAACCAAATCGTTTCCGGTGCTTTTTTCTGTCTGTTTTGCAGTCTCACAGGATGCACAGTGTCTTGGGCGCTTCGGTCAGGTTGATGCAGCCGTCCTCAATGACATACAACATATCCTCGATGCGCACGCCAAATTTCCCCGGCAGGTAAATGCCCGGTTCGGCCGTCAGGATGCTGCCCGCGGGCAGCGGCTTATCCGCCCGTTCGGACGCAGTCGGCGCTTCGTGAATCTCCAGCCCGACGCCGTGGCCGAACCCGTGGCCGAAGGCATCCCCATAGCCGGCTTTTTCGATCACGCGGCGCGCGGCGCCGTCTACCTCCCGGCCGGACACCCCTGCCTTGCAGCACGCAATGCCTGCCAGCTGGGCATGGAGTACAGTGTCATACACATCCTGCATCTCGTCGGTAACGTGGCCGACCGCAACCGTGCGCGTCATATCCGAGCAATAACCCTCCACAATGCAGCCAAAGTCCATCGTGACGAAATCGCCTGCCTGGATGGCTTTCTCCGTCGGTACGCCATGCGGCTTGGAGCTGTTCGCGCCCGATACCACGATTGGGTCAAACGACATATTCTCCGCGCCATAGTGCAGCATGAGGTAGGTCAGGCGCGCGGCGACCTCTTTCTCGGTCACACCCACGCGGATGTCGTTCATGACTTCCTCGAACGCCTGCTCCGCGATGCGCTGCGCCGCGACGATCTTTTCCACCTCGTCATCCTCTTTGGTCACGCGCAGCTGCGCCACGCCGTCCTCCAACCGCGCGGCCGAAGCGTGTAAAGCCGTCGCCCAGCGCATATATTCCGCATGGGTGAGCGTTTCATCCTCCAGCGCGATGCTTTTGATGCCGTCCTGCTCGATCAGCTCGTTGACCGCCGCGGTGTAACTGCGTCCGCTGCCGATCTCGCGCACCTCAAAATCCGAAACTGCGGCGCGCGCCGCCTCCACATAGCGAAAATCCGTATAAAACACCGCCTGTTTGGCAGACAGATAAACCGCCCCCGCCGTCGAATGGAAGCCGGTCGCATAGCGGCGGCTGACTTCGCTGGTCAGCACCAGCGCATCATACGGCGCTTCGAGCAGCATCTGCTGCAATTCCTTTCGCTTCATACCGATCGCCTCACCCCAAAATTGCCTTGACCGCATCCACGGCCAGCAGATAGCTATGCTTGCCAAAGCCCGCAATCACACCCGCACACACCGGCCCGATAACCGACTTGTGCCGGAATTCCTCGCGCGCATGGACATTGGACATGTGTACCTCCACGGCAGGCAGACGCACTGCCGCGATCGCGTCGCGCAGCGCATAGCTGTAATGCGTATACGCGCCCGCGTTGATGATGATCGCATCGCAGTCCTCGCGCGCCGCGTGGATTCGGTCGATGAGCGCCCCCTCCGAATTGGACTGGAACACCGAGCAAGCAAACCCCAGCCGCTCGCACTTGTTGACGACCTCTGCGTTGATGGTGGCAAGCGTGTCCGAACCGTAGATACCCGGCTCACGCTGACCGGTCAAGTTGATGTTGGGGCCATGGATCAGCAGCACTTTTTTCATTTTTCTATCTCCTTGTGAAAAATTTGCATCATCCTCACTGCATCCTCAGCCTGTGTACCGGCCGATTCGCAGATGAACGTCGGGGTATAGCCGCGTGCCGCGGCTTCCTGCGCGACCGGCGCAAAGTCCGGCCCATATACCGTATCAGCAAAGGTCAGGTGGCGCACCTCGCCCTTCGCGTTGTACTCAATGTGGGAAAAATGCGCGTGCAGCACGCGCGTACGCGCAACACCAATGGTGTTCTCCATCAGGTCAAACAGGCGCTGCACATCTTCCCGCGTAGACATGCCGCCACCCGTGCGGCAGTTGAGGTGGCCAAAGTCGATGCAAGGCAGCAGACGCTCGTCCGCTGCAACCAACTCACAGACCTCCTCAGCCGAGCCCAGCACGCTTTTCTTGCCCATGGTTTCCAGACAGACCGTGCAGCCGGTCAGATGTTCCGCGTCCAGCGCGCGCAGAATGTTTTTCACATTCTCATGCGTGTTGTGCATCGCGCGCTCGCGCGTCAGCTTGCCCTGCCCGCCGCAGTGTACCACCATGCGTGTTGCGCCCAGCGGCACTGCCAGCCGAGCCGAATCCAGCACATAGCCGATGTTCTTCTCCATCCGCTCTGTTTCTTCCGAAGAAAGGTTGATAAAATACGGCGCGTGAATGCTCATGGCAATGCCGTGCTGCGCGGCTGCCGCACCGATCTTGCGCGCGGTCTCCTCCCCGCAGCGCACGCCGCGGCCACACTGATATTCAAATGCAGTCAGCCCCTTGGCGGCCAGCCACGCGGGCGCGTCCTCGCTTTTCTTGAAGCCCTCGGCGGCAAAGGACTCGGAATTGCCCGCCGGGCCAAATTTCGCTTCACTCATGCCGTCCCCTCGCCTCCATCCTGTGTTTGCCGCGCACGATAAAGCCGCGCTCAATCTGATAGCGCACATTGATCCAGAAATACCGCCGGTCGAGCGTCTGCACATAACAGGTCAGCGCACCGACACGGTTGCCACCCAGCACATCCGTGAAATCTGGTCCCCGACGACGGCAATCTGCTCCAGCGGCAGGCCGAGCCGCTTTGCCGCCCGGCGAAAGCCACCTGCCAGCGGTTTTCCCGCCCGGCAGATATACTCCGCACCGAGTGCATGACAAAACTTGCCCACACGTGTCTCGCGGTTGTTGGAAAACACCAGCACCTGCAACCCGGCTTCGTGCAGCGTGCGCACAAAAGGTGCAAGCGTATCCGGCGGCAGCGTTGCTTTGTGGGAGGCCATCGTGCCGTCCAGATCAATCAGCACACCGCGGATGCCGTGCCGTCCCAGCAGCTCTGGCGTAATATCATAAATGGAATCAAAAACGTAATCCGGAATCAGTTTACTCATTCGTTCACTCCTGCGTTCTCACTTTGGCGGATGCCACATATAGTGTAATAGAATTTGTCCAAAAAGTCCAGTGCAGCGCCGCGGCCTCCGCCGTGCGCCGCTGCCCGAGCACAAGGGAGTCGATCATGATGGTATATACGAAAAATCTGGTTCTGGTATGCACCGGCCGGGATACGGCACGCGCAGCGGGGCAAGGGATGCCCGTGCTGCACCTTTGTCTGGGCATCACGCCCAAAGGCGCGTTGCAACGTTTGCAGCTTCCGACCGCACAGGCGCATTGCCTGCTCGGCTTGTGCGACCCGCCACTCGATCTGGCGCCCTGCAACCCCGACCGACTGGCCGCCGATCTGGTCTTCGAAGCGCGACGCACGGAGGCCCCCGGTGTATTTGCCGACTTTGAACACGACACACCACGCGGCCGCGCGCTGCTCGCCGCCTTTGACACCGCACTGCATGAGGCGGGCATCCCGTTTTTCGTCCCGCTTGCCTGCGGCCGCCAGCTGACCCACGCGGTACTGACCACGCCGACTGCGCTCTCCGGCGGCAGCCTGACCGCCTATATCTCCTCCTTACAGGGAATCTACGGCGCGGCGCGCATTGCAGCGTTTTTGCAGCCGGTCTCACAGGACTTTGTGCTGCCGTCTTCCTCCCCGAACGGCAAAACCCTGACCAAAACCGAACGCGAAGCCCTGCTGGAGCGCACCGGCGCACAGGCCTTCTTCTCGCGCGAGCTGTGCGCCAAATATTTCACCTATACCGACCCCGAGGGCCGCGCACACTTTGTCCTATATGACGACGCTTCCACACTGGAAGCCAAACTTGCCCAACTGACCGGCTGCGGCGTGCAAACCGTATTCGCACTCTTTCCGGATGCCGTGGAGCTGCTCAATCCGTCGTGATCGGTGCGGTTTTAGCGCGCGTCAGTGCAATCAGATCCGCCGGAGCACACTCAATCTGGTAGCCAATCTTGCCTGCCGATACGATCACGGTGGGAATGGTGTTCACACTCTCATCAAACACGGTCGCAAACGCCTTCTTCATGCCCACCGGCGAGCAGCCGCCGCGCACATAACCGGTCAGCCCCAGCAGTTCCTTGACATGCACCATCTCGACCGACTTCTCCCCTGCCGCTTTGGCAGCCTTTTTCAGGTCAAGCTCCTTGGCCACCGGGATGACAAACACATGGTAGCTGCCTGAGCGGCCGCGCGCCACCAGCGTTTTGAACACCTGCGCCACATTCTGGCCGAGCAGTTTTGCCACGCTCACGCCGTCCACTGCTTCCTTGCCATGCGGATATTCATGTGCGGTATAGACAATTTTATGCTGCTCCAGCACTCGCATCACATTGGTTTTGTCCGATGCCATTTTTCTCGCTCCAATCTGCATTTTATACAGATATTATAGCTTCCATTTGTGCAAAGCGCAAGAAATATCCCAAGGGTTTCTCTGATGGAACCCCACTCTTTTTTTGTCTTGCTGCCGACAGCCGTATATTCATCTTAACAATTTTTCCATCACCCATACACAAAAACTCCACATAACCCGCGCACAATAGAAGGCACCCTGTATGAAAGGAGATTCTTCATGCGCGTTCTTCTGATGGGGGAAACGGAAAACGAAAAGATTCCGCAAGCTCTCCGGCGCGACCATATGTTATATGACCATGTCGCATTGCCTACGACTGCTCCGCTCTTTTTCCCGGAGGGGCTGTATGACGTTGCGGTTTTTCTGATCAGCGGCGCAGGGAAAGCCGCCACACACCAGTTGACCACACTGCTGCCCACGCTGCGGGAGGACGGCGTTTCCGTCCCGCTGCTGGTTGTAGCGGCGCACTTGTCCGCACGCGACCGGATTCTGGTTCTAGACGCCGGGGCGGACGATGTATTGACCCCGCCGTACCTTCTGGGCGAACTGCTCGCGCGCATCCGCGCGCTCAGCCGGCGCAGCCCTGTCCTACAGCCTCGCCTGCTGGAGGCCGGTGATCTCTCGCTCGACCGCGGGCACTGTATGCTGCGCGGCCCGAAAAACGAAGTCCGCCTGTCCTGCAAGGAAATGCAGCTGATTGAATTATTCCTACTGCACAACGGACAGGTGCTGCCGCGCGACACCTTGCGGCAAAAGGTATGGGGCATCGACAGCGAATCCGCCTACAATGCGATTGAGGTCTATCTCTCCCTTGTACGCCGTAAACTGCGCGCCATCGGCTCAGCCGCACAAATCCATGCCGAACGCGGTGTGGGCTATTACATGGAAGCATAACAAACATCCCCGCAGCCCATCCTGTTTGGCTGCGGGGACGTCTTTTTGTATTACCAGCTGCGGTACTTGCCGCGCTCGATCGGGCCGAACAGAACATCCGCCCAATGCTGGAACCAAGTCCAGAGCCCACTTGTTTTTTCATTGTCCTGTTTCATACCGCGATCCTCCTTTGTGTTTCTGATTCTATTCTAACCGTTTTTGAACTGCCTGTCCTTCACAAAACTGTGAAATTTTTCTTAAGAATTTATGAAGGGGCTGCCCCAACTGGGCAGCCCCTTCCCTTTTATCCTATTTCCTCGTCCTCTGGCGCCTCCACGCCGTCCGTCAGGCCGAGCACCGACTGGCTCTCCGCCTCGCTCAATTCGGTTACCCCCTTGAGCTTGCGGCGGATCGCGCGGGTGCGCGTGCCGACCAGCTTGTCCAGTTCGCGGCTAGCCTGATCCAGCCGGGTCTGCGTCTGCGTCAGGCAGGCTTCAAACTTGTCAAACTCGGTCTTGACCGCCCCCAGCACGCTCCACACCTCGCCTGAACGCTTTTGAATCGCAATCGTGCGGAATGACATTTGCAAACTGTTGAGCAGCGCCGCCATCGTGCTGGGTCCGGCGATGTTGACATGGTAATCGCGCTGGAGCACTTCCACCATGCCGCGACTGACCGCCTCGGCGTACAACCCTTCAAATGGCAAAAACAGGATGCCGAAATCCGTCGTATACGGCGGCTCAAGGTATTTGTCGCGGATATCCTTCGCTTCGGCCTTGAGCGTGGCGATCAGCGTTTTGGCACAAGCGTCAATCTGCTCACGCGAGCCATCTTCATAGGCGTCGCGCAGCGCGCCGTAAGTATCGCCCGGGAACTTGGAGTCAATCGGCAGCCAGACGTGTCCGCCATCCTCAACCGGCAGCTTGACCGCATATTCCACCACATTGCGGCTGCCCGGCCGCGTGGCGACGTTGACCGCATACTGCTCAGGCGCGAGGATGTCCTCCAAAATTGCACCCAGCTGGATTTCACCCACGATGCCGCGGGTCTTGACGTTGGTCAGCACCTTTTTCAGATCGCCCACACCCTGTGCAAGCGTCTGCATTTCACCCAGTCCTTTATACACCTGCTCAAGCCGTTCATTGACCAGCCGGAAGGACTCGTTCATCCGCTCAGACAGAGTCTTTTGCAGCTTTTCATCCACGATCTGCCGCATATCGTCCAGCTTTTTGTTGTTGTCTGCCTGCATGGCACGCAGGTTTTGATCCACCGTCACACGGATATTCTCCAGATTCTGCGTGGTTTCTGCGGTAAAACCATGCAGCCGCCGTTCAAACTGGCCCAGCTGATCGGTCACTGCGCCCATCTTGCCTGCGAGGCTTTTATCCATGGCGGCAAGCTGACTCAACTGTGCTTCGCGCCCCTCACGCAGGTTCTGATTGACCAGCGTGCCCAGTGCAGTGATCGAACTGCTTGCATCGCCGCTGCCAGACGGCTGCTGCCGCCGGGTGAGCAGCACAATGACAAGCACCAGCAGCACCACAACCAATGCCAGCGTGATAACGGGTATGTATTGCATAATGAGTAATTCCTTTCGGTTCAGAGTACGTGTAGTTCCTTTGCGATGCGCTGCATCTCCTCATCCGTGGCGGCAATGACATCCGCGCAGGCCTTAAGGTCGTCTGAAATATGCGTCGGCACCTGCACATCGGATTTATAGCGCAGCTGATGCTCCAGACTCGCCCAGAAATCCATGGCAATCGTGCGCAGCTGCAATTCGATACGCACAGGCTGCGTGCGGTCGGACAGGAAGATCGGCACCTCCAAAATCAGGTGCAGGCTGCGGTAACCATTGGGCTTGGGGTTTTCGATGTAGTCCTTGCGCTCGATGAGCGTCAGATCGTCCTGCCGCATGAGCATATCGGCCACGGTGTATATATCCTGAATAAACGGGCAAATCACACGGATGCCGCCAATATCGTTGAGATTTTCCATCATAGATTGCAGCGAGATCGGATACCCGCGGCGCCTGAGCTTGCCGATGATGCTGCGCGGAGTCTTGATCCGGCTTTTGATGGAGTCAATCGGGCTGGGCTGCCCCGAGATGCGCGACTCATCGCTTAAGATATCGAGTTTTGTCTTGATTTCGCGGATGCCCGCCTCATAGAGCATCATCATCTGTTGCAGCTGCATCGCGGATTCCAGCAACTGCTCCTCGTCGTGCTGCGACAACTTGTCAATGGCAAAAAAATCAGCAAGATCCATGCTATCCCCTCCATTTCAATCGGCACAACGTTTTTTCTTATTATACCACAGTTCGGCTGCACACACAATCAGCCGCAGGCAGCGCGGTTCTTTCTCCGCGCTGCACACCGGAAAGTTTAACTCTATTTAAAGTTGCGCCGGTATTGTATAATAGAACTACAGAACCGAAACCGGCAGGCTCTGCCGCTGTGAGGAGAAAAGGCATATGAGATTATTACTGGCTGAGGATGAAAAAGCCCTGTCCAAAGCGCTGGTCACCATTTTAGAGCGGAGCAACTATTCGGTGGATGCCGTCAGCGATGGTCAGGCTGCGCTCGACTATCTGGAGGCGGATAATTACGACGGCGTGATTCTTGACATCATGATGCCCAAGGTGGACGAGATCACTGTGCTCAAAACCATCCGCAGCAAAGGCAACCGGATTCCGGTGCTGATGCTGACCGCAAAAGCCGAAGTCGATGACAAGGTACTCGGGCTGGACGCCGGCGCTAACGACTACCTGACTAAACCGTTCCACACGCAGGAACTACTCGCGCGCATCCGCGCGATGACCCGCACGCAAACCGCCCAAACCGACTCGCGTCTGCAAATGGGGAACGTGACGCTGGACTGTGCCACCTTTGCATTATCCACGCCCGCGGGCAGCTTTCGTCTGGCCAACAAGGAATTTCAGGTACTGGAACTGCTCATGCGCAACCCACACAGCCTGATCGCGTCCGAACGCCTGCTGGAAAAGATCTGGGGCTATGACAGCGAGGCAGAAATTAATGTGGTGTGGGTTTACATCTCCTATCTGCGCAAAAAGCTGGCCGCCCTGCACGCCAATATCCAGATCAAAGCAACCCGGAACGCAGGCTATTCTCTGGAGGAACTGCCATGATCCGAAAGCTCCGCATCAAGCTGATCATTGCCTCCATGGTTTCGCTGCTGGCTGTATTGTTGGTCATCATGAGCGCTATTAACCTTGTCTATTACAGCCAAGTGATCCGGGAAGCGGATGGAACACTTGCACTGCTGGCGGAAAACAACGGTTTCTTCCCCAAATCCAACCATGAAATCCCGCCCGACGGGCCCTTCCCCAAGTGGGAACCGCATCTATCGCCCGAACTGCCTTACGAAACGCGATATTTCTTTGTCACACTCGCAGAGGATGGGAACGTGCAATCAGTCAACACCGGCAAAATCGCGGCAGTGGACACCTCGGACGCCATCGCCTATGCACAAACCGTCTGGGCGCAGGGCAAAATGCAGGGTTTTACCGACCAATACCGTTTTCTGGTGGACAACACCGCTTCGGAAACGCTCATCCTGTTCCTCGATTGCAGCCGCGGGCTGGATAACTTTCAAACCCTACTGTTCAGCTGCATCGGCGTATCGTTTGTCGGCTCGCTGCTGGTGCTGCTGCTGCTGATCTTTTTGTCCGGACGCATCGTGCGGCCGTTTCTGGAAAACTACGAAAAGCAGAAGCAGTTTATCACGGATGCCGGACATGAACTGAAAACACCGTTGACCATCCTCAACGCCGACGCAGAGATCCTCACCATGGACTACGGGGAAAACGAGTGGGTCAGCGATATCCAGACGCAGACCAAGCGCCTGGCCGACCTGACAAACGATCTCATCCTGCTCTCCCGCATGGAAGAAGAGCAAACCCAGCTGCAAATGCTGGAATTGCCGCTGTCCGACATTGCAGAGGAAACCATCGCGCCATTTCAGGCCGTGGCGCGCACACAGGGCAAAACACTCGACCTGCACATCCAGCCGATGCTTTCCATGTCTGGGGACGAAAAATCGCTGCGCAAGCTGTTTTCCATCCTGCTGGATAATGCCGTCAAGTATTCGACCGCACAGAGCACCATCTCCTGCACACTGGAAAAACAAAAGAACCTCATCCGTCTGACGGTCTGGAATGCGGTCGAACACATCACCAGACCCCAGACCGAGCACCTGTTTGACCGTTTTTACCGCACCGACCAATCCCGCAATTCGCAGACCGGCGGCTACGGACTCGGTCTGTCCATCGCGCTGGCCATCGTCACCGCGCACAAGGGCAAAATCATCGCCTCCACCACCGACGAAGCTTCCCTGCTCATCACCGTCACGTTTCCCACTTAAATCAAACCATCCCGCAGAACCCGCCCTTTCGGCGGGTTCTGCTTTTTTGCCGCACATCCGTATTTTTAAGTTTGATTAAAGTTGTAGTTAAAGTTTGGTTAAAGCAGCGGCGGTATACTGAATACAATCAATACACGGTACGGCCTGCGGCGTCACGCGCCGCAATGCGCCCAGCAACAAGGAGGACATATCCAAATGGCGTATCAATCGACCTTTAAGCGGTACGAAATTAAATACCTGCTGACCGCAGAGCAAAAAGAACAGCTGCTGCGCGCCATGCAGGGACAGATGCAGCTGGATCAGTTCGGCCGCAGCACCATCCGCAATCTCTACTATGATACCGACACCTTCCGGCTGATTCGGCGGTCGCTGGAAAAGCCCGCCTACAAGGAGAAATTGCGCATCCGCAGCTACCAACAGGTAAAGCCGGGCGACCCGGTGTTTGTGGAACTGAAAAAGAAATTCCAGTCCGTCGTCTATAAACGGCGACTGGTACTGCCGGAACAGCAGGCGATGGACAGTTTCCGCACCGGAAATGCCCTGCCCGTACAGTCCCAGATCGCAAATGAAATTGAGTATTTCCGGGCGTATTACCGCACGCTGCACCCCACGGTCTTTCTATCCTATGAGCGTGAAGCCTTTTACGCGCTGGACGGGAGCGATTTCCGCATCACCTTTGATGAGAACATCCTGTACCGCTGCAGCGATTTCTCGCTGGGCAGTCCGGTGTATGGCACGCCCCTGCTTTCGCACGGCCAGACCCTCATGGAGATCAAAACCTCCGGCGGGATGCCGCTCTGGATGACGCACGCGCTGACCGAAAACGGCATTTTCCACACTTCCTTTTCCAAATACGGCGCGGCATACCAGAATATGATGGACACTGACTTTTCCGGAGGACTGCTCTATGCTTAACAACCTATTTCGCGGCCTGTTTGATACGGAGATGACCACCGTTATCCCGGTTGCCGACTTTTTACTCTGCGTGGCAAGCGCCTTGGTCATCGGCCTGCTGCTATATGTACCGCACGCGCTATACGCGCAGTTTTGTCGCCACACTGGCCCTGCTGCCTGCCATTGTCTGCGTGGTTATCATGATGGTCAACGGCAATGTTGGCGCGGGTGTCGCCGTGGCCGGTGCATTCAGTCTGGTTCGCTTCCGCTCGGTGCCCGGCACCGCCAAGGAGATCGGCGCAATCTTTCTGGCGATGGGCACCGGACTCATTATCGGCATGGGCTATCTTGCATATGCGTTCCTGTTTGCCATTGTGCTGGGCGCCGCCACTATGCTATATAACCACATCGACTTCGGCGCAGGCAAACGGGCCGCACTGTACCGTACCCTGCACATCACCATCCCGGAAGATCTGGATTACACCGGCGTATTCGATGGATTGCTGCGCGAATACACGTCCGCGTGCGAGCTGACGCAGGTCAAAACCACCAACATGGGCAGCCTGTTCCGGCTGACCTACAATATCACGCTGCGCAGTGCCGACAAGGAAAAAGAGCTGATTGACAAGCTCCGCTGCCGCAACGGCAATCTGGAAATCACGGTCTCCAAGCAGGAAACCGTTACCGCAGAACTGTAAAAGGAGCCAACTGTTATGAGAAAATATTGCCTGTTGCCGCTGCTGCTGGCAGCCGCGGTGCTGGTATCCGGCTGTCAGGCCGCAGAAGCGGCAGATACGTCCGGGCAGACCGCACTGGCAACCCTCTCTGATCTATTCACCGACCGCGATCTGGAGGTCGGCTATGATGAAACCACTGCCGCTGCCATCACACTCTCTGGCAGCACCGCGTCCAGCGACAGCGACGCGGTGACCATAACCGGCAACACCATCACCATCACCGACGAGGGCACCTATATTTTATCCGGCACGCTGGATAACGGCATGGTGATCGTCGATGCCGAGGATACTGACAAAGTCCAGCTTGTGCTGGATGATGCAAGCATCCACTGCGGGGACTGCGCCGCCCTCTATGTCCGGCAAGCCGACAAAGTCTTTGTCACCACGGCAGCAGACTCACAGAACACGCTGTCGGGCGGCGATAGCTTCACCCAACTGGATGACAACAACATTGACGGCGTGATCTTTGCCAAGTCCGACCTGACGCTCAACGGGTTAGGTACACTTACCATCGATTCGCCCGCCGGGCACGGCGTGGTCACCAAAGATGATCTGGCCGTCACCAGCGGCACTTATGTGGTTACCGCTACCGGGCAGGGTCTGTCCGGCAAGGACAGCGTGCGCATTGCAGACGGCACGTTCACCCTGACTACCGGCAAGGACGCCATCCAGAGTGACAACACCGAAGATACCGACAAGGGCTTTGTCTACGTTGCCGGCGGCACTTTCACCATCACCGCAGAAGGTGACGGCCTAAGTGCGAGCAGCTGGATGCAGGTGGATGATGCAGCCTGCACGATCACCACCGGCGGCGGCAGCGCAAACGGCGAAACCCATGTCAGCGACACCCCGCCCGGCGGCATGGGCGGCGGTAAGGGTGGCCGAATGCCCTTTGAGGATGGCAGCACCACCACCGATGGCACAGCGCAGCCGCCCGCGCGTCCGACAGGCGAGTTGCCGCCGGAAGGTGCGGAGCCGCCTGCTGACATGCCGCAGGGTACACCCCCATCCGACGCCCCATCTGCCCCCGCGACAGACACAGCCGATACGGCAGCAACTGCTACTGATTCTACCCAAACAGCAACGGATACTACTGACACAGCAACCGATACGGTCAGCACCAAGGGACTCAAGGCCGGCACCGCCTTAACCATTCTGAATGGCAGCTTCACGATGGACTGTGCTGACGATGCTTTCCACTCCAACGGCGACCTGACGATATGTGGCGGCACAGCCAGCATCCAAACGGGGGACGACGCCTTCCACGCGGATAACGCGCTGGACATCTCGAACGGCGAGATAGACATCTCCACCTGTTATGAGGGGCTGGAAGGCCTAACGGTTACGGTCAGCGGCGGCGATATCCAAGTGGTTGCCAGCGATGACGGCGTCAACGCCGCAGGCGGCGCCGACCAGAGCGGCTTTGGCGGCAACGGACAGGATCAGTTTGCCGCGCAAGACGGTGTGTGCATCACAATCACAGGCGGCAGCCTGACCATCGCCGCAGGCGGCGACGGCCTTGACTCCAACGGCGACCTGACCGTCAGCGGCGGCACGATCTATGTGTCCACCAAGGACGGCAGCGCGGATTCGGCGCTCGACTACAACGGTGACGCATCCATCACCGGCGGCACACTGATCGGCGTGGGTTCGTCCGGCATGGCGCAAAACTTCGGAGAAGATTCCACACAGGGTTCGATCTTGTTGACCGTAGACGCACAGAACGCGGGCAGCACGGTTTCCGTCAGCGATCGTGCAGGCAATGTGCTGGCTTCTTGGGAAGCACCGCAATCCTTCAGCTCGGTGGTCATCAGCTGCCCCGGTCTGGAAGCAGACGGCACTTATACCATCACCGCTGGAGCATCCTCCACCGAAGTGACGCTGGATGGCCTGCTGTACGGCAGTGGCGGCATGGGACCCGGTGGTACGGGTGGCATGGGCGGTATGCGCGGCAACCGCAGCGATATGGCGCAAACCCAAACCGAAAACGCCGCCTGAATCCATCCGATCCCCTTTTTAGCACTTATCACACCGAAAACACCCGGAAAACTCTTCCGGGCGTTTTCGCATTCCTACTATTTTACTGATGCTATCTTTCCAGTTGACAGACCGTTCCCCGCCCCGTATAATAAGTAAAATCAAGGCTTCGGAGGATTTCCTATGAAACGACTTGCATGTGCATTATTGGGCGTCGCACTGATCGGCAGCGTTGCACTCAGCGCCTGTTCCTCTTCCGGCAATACCACCGGACAGCTCAAACCGGATTCAGACGCAGGTGCCGGGCAAAGCAGCTCCGACGCTTCTTCCGGGCAGTCCGGCGTACTGAGCAGTTTTTCCGCCACCGACTTGGACGGCAACACCGTTGATCAGTCCATCTTTTCGGACTATGACCTGACGATGGTCAACGTCTGGGCGACCTTCTGCGGCCCGTGCATCAATGAAATGCCCGACCTCGGGGCGTTGGCGCAGGAATATGCCGACAAAAAGGTGCAGATCATCGGTCTGGTTTCCGACGCGTTGAATACGGACGGCACCATCAGTGACGAACAGGTCGAAACCGCCCGCGAGATCGTTTCCGAAACCGGCGCAAATTACACGCATCTGCTTCCCTCTGAGGATCTGTTTGGTGTTCTGGCGCAGATTTCCGCCGTGCCGACCACGTTTTTTGTGGACAGAGAGGGTGCGCAGGTCGGCTCTGCCATCGTCAGTGCGCAAAGCAAAGACCAATGGGTGCAGACCATTGACCAAATGCTCACAGAGGTGCAGGGATGATGGAGTTTTTGCGCCGAAACCGCACCGCCATGCTCACGCTGGCGGTTGCCGTGCTGTTCCTTGCGCTGGGCGTACTGCGCGGGGAAACGCAAATCGTCTTCCGCAAAGCAGTTAATATCTGCATGGAGTGCATTGGCCTTGGGTAAGCTGCGTGACCATATCCGCACGCTGGTGCAGCTGCTTTTCGCCGCCCTGACAAACGGCTACGCCGCCGGTTTTGCCAAAGGCAGCATCTATAAAGGCGAAAGCAAGCTGCTCTGCGTCCCCGGCCTGAACTGCTACTCCTGTCCGGGTGCGCTCGGCTCCTGCCCGATCGGCTCGTTCCAAGCTGTCATCACCAGCCGCACAAACAAATTCACCCTTTATGTGATTGGCTTTTTCCTACTGTTCGGCGCACTGTTTGGGCGGCTGGTCTGCGGCTGGCTATGCCCTTTTGGACTGGTACAGGATCTGCTGCACAAGATCCCTTTCCCGAAAAAACTGCGCCGCCTGCCGGGCGACCGTTTTCTGAAATATTTGAAATATCTCATTCTCGTCGGTTTTGTAATTGTCCTGCCGCTGACCGTGCTGGATCTGGTCGGGCAGGGGCAACCGTGGTTCTGCAAATACATCTGCCCTTCCGGCACCCTGTTTGCCGGTATCCCGCTGATCGCTTCCAACCCGCCGCTGCGTGCGGCACTCGGATGGCTGTTCACTTGGAAATCGGCGATCCTTGTGGGGCTTCTGGTACTGAGCATGGCGGTATATCGCCCGTTCTGCCGCTATCTGTGCCCGCTTGGCGCGATTTACGGTTGGTTTAACCCGATTGCGCTCTACCGTTTTCGGATTGACACGGCAAAATGCACCCGGTGTGGCGCCTGCCAGCGCGCATGTAAACTGGATATCCCGGTGTGGGAAACACCCAACAGCACAGAGTGCATCCGCTGCGGCGACTGCCGCCGCGCCTGTCCACACGGTGCGGTCTGCACGGTCAATCCTGTGCAGAAAGGGCGCAAAAGCTGCACATAACCTTGTTTCCCGTTCCTTTTTCACGAAATACGGATAAAGATTGTCAACCTCCGTTTTATCGTGGTATAATAAACACATAGTCTATTTTCACTTTTGACACCAATACGCAAATCTTAGGGGGAATTTTCTTGACTGCTGTATATGCCATTCCGGTATCCGCCGTGAACCCGGATGACAGCGCTTCCCGCGCCCGCCTATCCCGCGGACGGCTGGAACAGCTGGACCGACGCCACGGTGCGGCCAGGGCGCAGGGCTTTGCGGCTTCACTCCTGCTCGAATATGCCATCTCGCAGCAGTATCCTTGGGTGGTTCACCCGCTTGCCATTTCCATTGCCGAGGGCGGCAAACCGTATCTGGTGTCCGAACCCAGCATCCACTTTAGCCTGTCCCATTCGGGAGACTGGGCCGCGTGTGCGGTCAGCGATCACCCAGTTGGCGTGGACATCGAACGGTGCGAGGCCGGCCGGCGTGACGTTGCCTCCCGTTTTTTCCACCGCGAAGAAGTGCGCTATCTCAACACCCTGCTGCCCACCGCGCGGGACGACGGGTTTTATAAGCTCTGGACGCTCAAGGAGAGCTTTGTCAAGTCCACCGGACGTGGGCTGGACCTTCCGCTGCGCAGCTTCTGGATTGACATCCGCCGTATGCCGCCCCGACTGGACTGCGACGAAGTCCCCGGCACCTATTCGCTCTTCCTGCCTGACTTTGCCGACCGCAATTACCGGTTGGCGGTCTGTGTGGAACAGGCGAATGCAAAAGAACCGGTGCTGCATATCATGGAATAACCTTTCTAAAAGCAAAGGACGATGCGTTTGCACCGTCCTTTTTACTTTCCGTTGGAACACAACAGGCCCGGCTTTTGCCGGGCCTGTTTGGATAGGTCTTTTCTGTCAGTCAAGATCCTGCTTCAGCGCTTGTTCGAACGCTTCCAGATGTGCATTTTCTCCGCGTCCGCGATCAGCTGCTCACGGAAATCCGGATGCGCCACCGAAATGAGCGCTTCGGCGCGCTGCCACATGGACAAGCCCTTGAGGTTGACCATACCGTATTCGGTGACCACATAGTGGGTGGTCGTACGCGGATCGGTCACGGTCGAGCCGTTTGCCAGCGTCGGACGGATGCGGGATGCCACTGTGCCGTCCTTCTGCTTAAAGGTCGAGGACAGGCAGATGAAGCTCTTGCCGCCCTTGGACAGGTACGCGCCCATGACAAAATCGAGCTGGCCGCCCGTGCCGGAAATCTGCTTGGTACCGGCGGACTCTGCGTTAACCTGACCGTACAGGTCGATATCCACTGCGTTATTGATCGAAATAAAGTTATCAATCCCCGCGATCACATGCACGTCATTGGTATAATCCACCGGCATGGACGCGCACTCCGGGTTGTTATCCAGATAGTCGTACAGCTTCTTGGTGCCCGCGGCAAACGCATATGCCTGACGGCCTCGGTCAATGTTCTTGTTGCGCCCGGTGATCTTGCCCGCCTTGGCAATATCCACAAAGGCATCAACGTACATTTCGGTGTGTACGCCCAGATCCTTCAGGTCGGACTCTGCAATCATTGCGCCGATGGTATTCGGCATACCGCCGATACCCAGCTGCAGGCAAGCGCCGTTCGGGATCTCGGGCACGATCAGCTCCGCAACCTTGCGATCCACCTCGGTGGCCGCAGCCGCTCCCATTTCCGGCATGGGGGCGTTGTTGCCTTCCACAATCATGTCCACCTCGGAAACGTGGATGCAGTCCTCCATACCGCCCAGGCAGCGCGGCATATTTTCGTTCACTTCTACAATGATCTTATCCGCCACATCGCAGATCGCGCGCAGATGCGACGCCTGCGGCCCAAAGCTGAAAAAGCCGTGGCTGTCCATCGGCGCAACCTGCAGCATGGCAACATCCAGATGGCCGATGCTTTCACGGTAATAGCGCGGCAGCTCGGAATAACGGATCGGGCTATAAAACCCCGCACCCGTGGCGATGAACTTGCGCTCCACGCCCGACATATGCCACGAATTCCACGTCATGTGCGCTGCAGGATCCTCAATCTTATAAATCTCCGGCACACGCATCAAAACGCCGCCGCGGAAATTGACGTCCGTCAGTTCCGGCAGACGCTTTGCCATTGCCTGATCCAGCACATCCGGTGTGCCGACACACCAGCCGTAATCCACCCAGTTGCCCGACTGGACAACCTGAACAGCTTCGTCCGCAGTTGTTAATTTACTCTGATAAAGTGCTGTGTAATCCATTTTGCCACAACCTCCGTATTGTCTATTCTTTAACAATCTTAATTCATTATACTATATCCTCAAATACAGGTCAAGCAGGGGTTTGTATTACGCCAAAACATTCCCATGACCATCCCAAAACTTTTCCTTGATTTTCTGAAATAAAGTGGTACAATGATAAATGACTTTCACAGCACAGTATGATAAAGCGAATTTAGGAGGGTCCCCTTATGAAAACCAAAAAGCTGCTGGCACTGATGCTTGCCGGCGCAATGAGCCTTTCCCTGCTGGCCGGCTGCGGCGGCGGCAACAACGGGAATGCAGCCACGGACAACAGCGATGAATCCGGCACGGAAACCACCAGCGATCTGGCGTATGTACAGGATAAGGGCACGCTGGTTGTCGGCATCACGGAATTTGAGCCGATGGATTACCAGAATGCCGACGGTGAATGGATCGGTTTTGATGCAGATATGGCCAAGGCGTTTGCCGAGAGCCTGGGCGTCAAGGCGGAATTCCAGGTCATCGACTGGGATAACAAGGTAATGGAACTGGACGGCAAGACCATCGACGTGGTTTGGAACGGCATGACACTGACCGACGAAGTCACCAGCGCGATGGATTGCACCAACGCATACTGCAACAACGCGCAGGTTGTTATCGTCCCCGCAGACGTTGCTGACCAGTACCAGGATGTTGACAGCGTAAAGGGTTTGTCTTTTGCGGTTGAGTCCGGTTCTGCCGGCATGGAGCAGGTGCAGGCACTCGGCGCAAACTATACCGAAGTTGCCGATCAGGCAACCGCTCTGATGGAAGTTGCTTCCGGTACATCCGATGCTGCGGTAATTGATTCGCTGATGGCAGCTGCCATGGTTGGCGAAGGCACCAGCTACGCGAACCTGACCTACACCGTCGGCCTCAACAGCGAGGAATACGGCGTTGGTTTCCGCAAGGGTTCCGATCTGGTGGAAAAGCTCAACGAGTTCTTCAAGACCAGCTACGATGACGGCACGATGATGCAGATTGCCGAGACTTATGGCGTACAGGCTGCCATTATCGAGCAGTAATATCCGATTGCAACAGGGCTTAAAAACAGAGGGCGTTTTACCGCTCTCTGTTTTTGTGCTGTAATCGCAATCTTGCTTTGACAGGAGATTTTATGGAACAGTTCTTCACCCAATTCCCTACTGTGCTCGGCGCACTGAATGAGGGATTTCTACAGACGCTCCGCCTGTTTGCCATCACACTGGTTGGTGCGTTACCGCTGGGCCTGATCATTTCATTCGGCTCGATGAGCCGTTTCACACCCCTGCGTGCGCTGACCCGGCTGGTCGTCTGGATCATCCGCGGCACGCCGCTGATGCTGCAGCTGCTTATCCTCTTTTACATCCCCGGTTATGTCCTCCCCGGAGGCAGCCCCTGGCCGGGTGGCGAAAGCGGTCGCTTCATGGCTTCCGCCATCGCCTTTATCATCAACTACTCCTGCTATTTTTCCGAAATCTACCGCGGCGGTATCCAGAGTGTGCCGCGCGGCCAGCAGGAAGCCGGTTTGGTGCTTGGTATGACCCGCCGGCAGATTTTCTTCAAGGTCACTCTGTTGCAAATGATCAAGCGCATTGTGCCGCCGATGTCCAACGAGATCATCACGCTGGTCAAGGACACTTCGCTCGCGCGCATCATTTCCCTGCAAGAGATCATCTGGGCCGGTTATGCCTTCCTGAAAGGCTCGCATGGCTATTCCGGTCTGGTCTGGCCGCTGTTTTTCACGGGCGTCTACTACCTGATCTTCAACGGTATCCTGACCCTGTTCTTCGGCTGGCTGGAACGCAAACTGGACTATTTTCGTTAAGGAGGTGCCGAAATGCCTATTCTGGAAGTACAAAACATCAACAAGAGCTTCGGCGCCACCAAGGTGCTGGACGACATCAGCTTTTCGCTTGAGCGCGGTAAGGCGCTGGCCATCATCGGGTCGAGCGGCTCGGGCAAAACCACCCTGCTGCGCTGCCTGAACTTTTTGGAAACCCCGAACGCCGGCCGCATTCTGGTAAACGGCGAGACCTTATTCGACGCCGCGGACCGCTCCTCCAAAAGCGACGCGGAAATCCGCAAGCGCCGCCTGCACTTCGGCATGGTGTTCCAGTCGTTCAACCTGTTCCCGCAGTACACCGCGCTGGAAAACGTCATGCTGGCAAGCCTGCTGCTCGCCAAGGAGCGGCCGGACTACAAACAAAACAAGCACGCCATCCATGAGGAAATCGAGGGCCACGCGATCGAACTGCTCAGCCAGATGAGCCTAGAGGGCCGCATGAACCACTACCCCCACCAGCTTTCCGGCGGCCAGCAGCAGCGTGTAGCCATCGCGCGTGCGCTTGCCCTACATCCGGACATCCTGTGCTTTGACGAACCGACCTCCGCACTCGACCCCGAGCTGACCGGCGAGGTACTCAAGGTCATCCGATCGCTTGCCGACCAGCATACCACCATGATCATCGTCACCCACGAAATGGCTTTCGCCCGGGATGTGGCCGACTATGTGCTGTTCATGGACGGCGGTGTGATTGTGGAAGAGGGTACGCCGACCGAATTGTTCGAAAATACCCAAAACGAGCGAACCAAAGCCTTTTTAAGCCGTTTTTCACAAAACAGCTAAAGAACGGCAGCTTGAACAAAAACTTTTCGGCACTTTCCACCAACTCCCCATTTACAAACCCTTTTAAATACGATAAAATAATCCCGTATTCAAGAATGCGGGATTTTTTATTGTCTTTTTGTACAGGATCACTTGGTTATTTTTTGATGATTTTTTTGTTTGTTTGTGTTGAAGTTGTGGAAGGGATTTGCTACAATAAAGGCACAGGACAAATCTGCCCTGCCAAAGATGTAAAAGCCCGCACGGCCTTTTATAAATTTTTAGAATGGAGATGTATCAACTATGGCTATGGATGCTTTCAGTGCCTCCCTGATGCAGGACAAGAGAGAGATCATCATCGCCCCGACTATTTACAAGTTTGCAAACTTCGGTGACTTTGCCGCCGAGTTCAAGCTTGGTGAGCGCGACGTGGTTCTGACCAACGAATTTATCTACAAGCCCTTCATGGAAGAGCTTGGCCTGAAGAGCAAGTTTGTGTTCCAGGAGAAGTTTGGTGCAGGCGAGCCTTCCGAGGCTATGATCGAAACCATGTATGAAGCCATTCCGTACGATTCCTATGACCGTGTCATCGCTGTCGGCGGCGGCGCCATCATGGACCTCTGCAAGCTGCTCGGCTGCAAGCGCCCGGCTTCTGTACATGAACTGTACTTCAAGCGCGAGCCCGTTGTACATGAAAAGGAAGTTATCGCCATCCCGACCACCTGCGGCACCGGTTCCGAAGTGACCAACATTTCGGTTGCCATCGTCAAGGACGAGAAGGACGGCAAGCTGACCGGCGGCGAGACCAAGCTCGGCCTGGTTTCCGACGACATCATCCCGAACAAGGTTTGCCTGGTTCCGGATCTGCTCAAGACCCTGCCCTACAAGCCGTTTGCTGCTTCCGCAATCGACGCACTCATCCACGCGACCGAATCCTTCCTGTCCCCGCACCGCAAGACCGCTACCTCTGAGATGTACTCGGTCAAGGCTGCTGAGATGATCCTCGAAGGCTTCCGCCGCATCGCTCTGGAAGGCCCGGACGCCCGTATGGATTATCTGGGCGAGTTCGTTACCGCTTCCCTGTTTGCCGGCATCGCGTTCCTGAAGGCTGGCTGTGCAACCGTTCACGGCATGTCCTTCCCGCTCGGCGGCACCTACCATGTCCCGCACGGCGAATCCAACTACGCCCTGTTCGGCAAGATCCTTGAGCTGTACGATGAGTACGAGCCGAACGGCGAGCTGGGCAAGTACAAGGAACTCGTTGCCCGCTGCCTGGGCTGCAGCAAGGACGACGCCCTGCGCACCCTGAACGTTACCCTCGAGAAGGTCCTCCCGCTCAAGCCGCTGCATGAGTACGGCTTCAAGGAAGAGGACATCAAGAGCTTCCCGATCTCGGTAGAGGCGAACCAGCAGCGCCTGATCACCAACTCCTACCGTCCGT
>CALWEB010000176.1 GCA_944376955.1 uncultured Agathobaculum sp.
ACATTATTATTATCAGACCAGCGGCGAGGAGGCTGCGCGCGATTTGCTCGAGATCATTGGGCAGGGTGTGGATCGGAAAAAACAGCTGATGCTGGGGTTTGAAATCGTCCCTGGTGAATCGGCATAACCGGAAAATAGAGGAAGGCAGTCTGTGTTATACAAAACACAGGCTGCCTTTTTGTGTATATTATATAAGACATATTGCACAGTGCGCAAAAACCGCCAAAAAGGTTTGGACAGAATTGCGCATTTACAAAAACAGGGATAACGCTGTATAATGATTTCAGAAAGATGAAATCGATTTCATAAATAAATGCGAAAGGGCGGAACAAAGGTGGACTATGGAAAAGCAGCTTCCGAGGTGCTCAGCTGTATCGGCGGAAAAGACAATGTGATTTCGGCAGCGCACTGTGCGACGCGCTTGCGGCTGGTGATCGCGGATAATAAAAAGGTAAATAAGGACGCGCTTGAGAACGCAACGGGCGTTCAGGGTGTATTTGAGGCGCAGGGACAGTTGCAAATCATTTACGGTACCGGCACGGTCAATAAGGTGTATGATCAGTTCATCGCGCAGTCGGGCGCGGCGGCGGTCAGCAAGGATGAGGCCAAGGCACAAGCGGCACAGAAGGGAAACTGGTTCCAGCGCGCCATCAAGACGCTGGGCGATATCTTCGTACCGATTATCCCGGCAATCGTGGCTTCCGGCTTCCTGATGGGCATCATGGAGTCGCTCAAGTTCATGATCAACAACGGCTTTATCACGCTTGACAGCACCAGTTCGCTGTTCGTGTTTGCCGATTTATTCTCCAATGTAGCGTATACTTTCCTGCCGATCTTGATTGCATTCTCGGCGGCCAGGGTGTTTGGCGGCAACCCGTTCCTCGGTGCGGTCATCGGTATGATTATGCTGCACCCCAACCTGCAAAACGCTTGGACGGTGGCGACCGAAGGTGTACATACCTATCAGGAAGTGTTCTTCGGTCTGTATAGCGTGCCGCTGGTCGGCTATCAGGGCCATGTCATCCCGGTAATCATTGCGGTATGGCTGATGAGTTTCATCGAAAAGAAGCTGCACAAAGTGGTGCCGCCGATGTTCGATTTGTTCGTCACTCCGTTGGTGTCCGTCTTCGTGACCGGCTATCTGACGCTGGCAGCAATTGGCCCGGTGTTCACTACGGTCGAAAATTTTGTCATCAACGGTGTACAGTGGCTGATCGCCATCCCGTTCGGCATTGGTTCGTTCATCATGGGCGGTTTGTATGCCACGACCGTTGTGTCCGGCATCCATCATATGTATACGATCATTGACCTTGGCCAGCTCAGCACTTACGGCCTGACCTACTGGCTGCCACTGGCCAGTGCGGCAAACGTGGCACAGGGCGGCGCGGCGCTTGCGGTCGCGATTAAGACCAAGAACAAAAAACTCAAGTCCATGGCGCTGCCCGCATCGCTCTCTGCGTTCATGGGTATTACGGAGCCGGCCATCTTTGGTGTTAACCTGCGTTTTGTCCGTCCGTTTATCGCCGCGTCCATCGGTGCTGCGTGCGGTGCGCTGTATGCGTCGGTTGTCGGTCTGGGCGCAACCGGTACAGGCGTCACCGGTATCTTTGGTATCCTGCTGCACCTGCATCATCCTGTGCAGTATATCCTCACAATCGGTATTGCAACCGGTGTGGCGTTTGTGATTTCTTGGATCCTCGGCATTCCGGAGGAGAAGAACGAAGCGAAAGCCGAACCGTCTCAGCCGGAAAAGCCGGCAGTCGCAGCGCCGCAGGGCGAGATTATGCTGGTGTCCCCTCTGACCGGTGAAGCAGTCTCCCTGGAGGAGACCAACGACCCCGCGTTTGTGTCTGGCGCGCTGGGCAAAGGTGTTGCGGTCAAGCCCACGGAAGACCGTATCATTGCGCCGTGTGATGCCACGGTATCGGCGGTTATGGGCCATGCGGTCGGTCTGGAATGTGACAACGGTGCGGAGCTGCTCATTCATGTGGGCGTGGATACGGTCAATCTGGAGGGCAAATACTTCACCGGTCATGTGCAGGAAGGCCAGCGCGTCAAGGCGGGCGACCTGCTGCTGGAGTTTGACAGCGCGGAGATCCAGAAAGCCGGCTATCCGATCATCACACCGGTAATTGTGACCAATACAGATAAATTTGCGTCGGTGGAGCCGTCGATTGGCACGGTACAGGCTGGAAAGGACACGGTCCTGACGCTGAAATAAATAGGAGAGAATCGCCATGAGCAATGCTTTACAACGGGATCTTGTGCGGCTGGTGCGCCGCATTGAGCAGGAGGATGGGCCGCGTGCAGCGGCCGATCCGTTCCGCCAGCGTTTTCATCTGATGCCGCCGGTCGGCTGGATGAACGACCCCAACGGCCTGTGCCGCTGCGGCGAGTGGTATCATGTGTTTTATCAGTACGGCCCGTTCGACCCTACGGGCGGCGTCAAGATGTGGGGGCACTACCGCAGCCGCGATCTGCTGCACTGGGAGCAACTGCCGCCCATGCTGTATCCCGACCAGCCGTGGGACATCCACGGGGTGTATTCCGGCTCTGCGCTGGTAGAGGACGGGACGCTGTATCTGTACTACACGGGCAATGTCAAATTTTCGGGCGATTACGATTATATTACGGCAGGGCGCGGTCATAACACCGCGCTTGCCATTTCGCATGACGGCGTGACCGTCCAGAGCAACGAACTGTTGCTGGAAAACAAGGATTATCCGTCCGATCTGACCTGCCATGTGCGTGATCCCAAGGTCTGGGCGCAGGACGGGAAGTATTACATGGTACTGGGTGCGCGCACCAAGGAGGATCGCGGTGAGCTGCTGGTTTATGAATCGACGGACAAGCGACACTGGCAGCACATCAATACGCTGACCACGCCGGAAAAATTCGGCTATATGTGGGAATGCCCCGACCTGTTCTGCCTGGATGAGCAATGGTTTTTGCAGTGCTCACCGCAGGGCGTCAAACAGCAGGGCAACCGCTTTCAGAATGTGTATACCTGCGGCTATTTCCCGTTGTATGGGGATTTCCGCGGAGAATATACGCTGGGTGATTTTATCGAGCTGGACAGTGGTTTCGACTTTTACGCGCCGCAGACTTTCGTAGACGGCGATCGCCGTTTGCTCATCGGCTGGATGGGGATGCCGGATGCGCCCTATACCAATCCGACCGCGCAGCAGGGCTGGCAGCACTGCATGACGGTTCCGTGTGAGCTGCGGCGCGACGGCGAGCGTCTGCTGCGCACCCCTGTGCCGGAGATGGAAGCCCTGCGCGGCAAACCGGTCGTGCCGGAGGACGCAAGCGTATTTGATATGGAATGTCGCACACAGAAGCAGGGCAGACTTGTCATCCGCGGCAGTGCTGTGATAGAATGGGACGAAGGTTTGCTCCGCCTGACGATCGACGGCGGTGGTGCAGGCCGCACGGTCCGCTGTGCAGAGGTGCGCAAGGTGCAAACGCTGCGCGTGCTGGCGGATGTTTCTTCGCTGGAGATTTTCATCAACGGCGGGGAGCAGGTGTTGTCCACTCGGTATTATCCGGCGCCATTTACGCATGGTGTAACCGCGTTCGGTGCGGAGACGCAGATCTGGGAGATGGGCGCGCTGCAAATTACCGAGCAACAGGATGTGAAATAAGAGATGCCGAAAATCAAACTGCTTGCACTCGATCTGGATGGGACCCTGCTTGGGCCGGACAGCCGTGTACCGCGTGAAAACGCGCGCGCGGTACGTCTGGCGCAGCAGGCGGGTGTATCGGTCGCGTTGTGTACCGGGCGAAACCTGACTGAGGTGCGTGCGTTTAACGCGCAGCTCGATGCGTCCGCGGATTGGGCGATTATCGCCAACGGTGCGGCGGTTGTGCGCTTTACCGATGGGGAGCAGATCGCGTTTGATGGGCTGGATCGTGCCATGTGTGCAGCAGTGCGTGACGTGTGCGCGCAGTTTGGGGTAGACCCTTGCCTGTATACGGCGGAAAAACTGTATTACGGCAGGGAATTTTTGCGCTTTTTGCAGGAGCTCCGCCGGCGCGGCCGGGTCGCACTCAATGAGGCGGCAGAAGGTTATGAATTTGTCGCGGATGAGGCACAGTGGCACGCCGTGCTGGAACAGGAGGACGGCCGGTTTGTCAAGGCGATCCTGCACCACCTTGACCCGGCGGTGGTCGATCAAATGATGCAGGCTTTGGATGCAACCGGCTTGTTGGAGCTTGCACCGTCGGTCATGTTTGGCGGAGAACTGAAAAATGTGGAGATCAACCGCAAAGGCGTGCATAAAGGGCGCGCGCTGGCGCAGCTGGCAGCACATCTGGGCTGCAGCATGGAGGAAGTGATGGCGGTTGGCGACAGCGACAATGATTTGACCATGCTGCAAATGGCGGGGCTTGGCATTTCGATGGCGAATGCCGCCCCGCATATCCGCGCAGCGGCGGACGCGGTGACGTTGGATAATGCGTCGGACGGTGTGGCGGCAGCAGTGAAACGATATATTTTGGAGGGACAGGCATGAAAAAAGTGGTGGCGATCGGGGAACTGCTGATCGATTTTGTGCCGCAGCAAAAAGGCTGTGCGCTGGACGAAGTGACGCATTTTGAGCGTGTGGCGGGCGGTGCGCCGGCCAATGTGGCGGCGGCGGTTGCACGGTTGGGTGGCCACGCAGCCATGATCTCGCAGGTGGGCGAGGATGCTTTCGGTACACATATTCTCAAGGTGCTGGAAGGCAACGGCGTGGATATTTCCTCGGTATTCCGCACAAGGCGCGCCAACACAGGGCTTGCCTTTGTCTCGCTGGACGCGACCGGTAACCGGGAGTTTTCCTTCTTCCGCAATCCGTCGGCCGACCTGTTCCTCGACGAGGCACAGATCCAGCTCGCGATGTTTGCCGACTGCGCGGCGCTGCACTTCTGCTCGGTTGATTTGGTGGATTGGCCGGTGCGGGCGGCGCACCGGCGCGCGATTGAACTCGCGCGCGAAGCGGGCGCGCTGATCTCGTTCGATCCAAACGTTCGCCTTCCGCTGTGGGACGATCCGGCGGACTGTCAGGCGGCCATCCGTGCGTTTCTGCCTTCGGCCGATCTGGTCAAGCTGTCGGACGACGAGGTGGAGTTTGTCACCGGCTGTGCGGATGAGCGCGCAGCGGCGGAGCAACTGTTTGCGGACGGCTGCAAACTGCTGCTTGTCACGCGCGGCGCGCACGGCTCTGCGGTGTATACGCCGCAGACCGAAGCGTTTGCAGAAACGCTTTCTGTCCCAGTGACCGATACAACCGGCGCGGGCGATTCGTTCATCGGCTCATTCCTTTACCAGTTGACGCGGGACGGCGTGGGCGTGCATGAGCTGTCCACGCTGCCGCAGGCGCAGCTGAAGCGGTACCTGCGTTTTTCCGCGCAGTATGCTTCCCTGACCGTGCAGCACAAGGGCGCGGTGATGGCGACGATGGACGAGCTCAAACAGGCATATCCAGACTAAAATACAACAAAAAAACGGCTTGCACTGATGTGTGAAGTGCACCCCATTTGTTAGACACTGTGGTATAATGTCTAACAAATGGGGTGTTTTACTATGCCAAAAGGAATATCAAACAAACGATACACACCAGAGTTTAAAAAGATGGTTATAGAAACCATG
>CALWEB010000177.1 GCA_944376955.1 uncultured Agathobaculum sp.
CCGTGCTGCTGTTGTCGATCACCAACGAAGAGCTGATCACCAACTTTACCGCGGTTGCCGCGACGCTCAACAACGTCGGCCCCGGTCTGGAACTGGTCGGCCCGGCGGCAAACTTCGGCTTTTTCTCGCCGCTGAGCAAGATCGTCCTGATGTTCGACATGCTTGCCGGCCGTCTGGAAGTGTTCCCGATGCTGCTGCTGTTCGCCCCGGCAACATGGCGCAGAGAAAAGTAAACAAACACAGCAAAATGCCCGCTTGCGCGGGCGTTTTCTTTTATCCCATCGGCTCCCAGATGGTTTCCGAAGCCAGCACACCGTCGGCGGTGTACTCCTGCTGCAAGACACATACTCCGTTATCGTCAAACGACTGCTCGAAGCGGCTTTGCAGCACACCGTCTTTATAATAAACATAGCTACTGGCTGCGCCGTCCGCGCTGTCGGTATACCGGAACTCGGTTTCGTGTGTCTCCCCGTCTTGCTCCACAAGGCTGTAGATAAGCCGGTCTTTGTCATCATAGGCATACTCCGCGACGGCTGTATACCCGCCAAAGCTTATCTCGCTGTGGATCACACGGTTTTTATCGTCCAAAACGTGAGTATCCTGCTCGATCACTGCGCCATCCGCGTCGTACGCGGTCAGCGTCGAATGCGTTGTGCCATCCGTCTGCGGCTCGTAGGTTCGTTCGCTTCTTGTGCTGATTTCGTCCCCGCTGCGGGTCTCCGAACTGGTTTCGCGCCCTTCTTCGTCAAAAACTGTGGTCACCTCGGTCTGCAGTGCTCCGTCCAGATACATTACGCCGCGCACGCGGTTGCCCGCTCCGTCATACTCGTTCAAGGTCAGGATGGTGTTGCTTCCTGCATCGGCAAAAATCGCGATTACGCGGCCCGCGGGGTCATACGCTTCATACGAAACCGACTCCGACCAGTCCTTGCCGTCGTCTCCCGGCAGCGCCCCGCCGGTTATTTCGCGCAGCACCTCCTGATTGAGCCGGGTGGTTTCGCGGTAATACCGCGTGTCCCGCGGCAGCGCGGCGCGCAGGTCGTCCAGTGTGGCGATCTGTGTACCGTCAATCGGCTGTGCCGCCGCCTGATAGGCTGCGGTCGCGCCGGTAATCACCGCCGCCATCACTGCGCCCGTCAGCAGGCGTCTGACCATATTTTTCATCGTGACCCCCCATTCTCTGTCCCAAAAGGCCGCAAGGGCGTGCGTCGGAAACCGGCGCACGCCCTTGTTTGGCTGAAAAACGATCTTTACTTGACGATTTCCTTGGCAGCAGCGACCAGCGCCTCTACCTTAGCAGCGGCGTCTGCCTTGCTGTCGCCCTTGGCCATGATGTAAACCTTGACCTTGGGCTCGGTGCCGGACGGACGGATAATAAACGTCGTGCCGCCCTCCAGCTCATAATACATCACGTTCTGACCCTTGAGTTCCATCGGCTCTACCTTGCCATCCGCCATGCAGGTGCGCGTGCCGGGCAGATAGTCGCGGGTATACTCGATCTTGTCCGCACCGACCGTAGTCAGCGGCTTTTCACGCAGCTCGCCCATCAGCTCCTTCATGCGCTGCAAGCCGGACACGCCGGGCATGGTGATCGAGATGGTCTGCTCGCAATAGTAGCCGTACTTCTCGTACATCTCTTCCATCGCGTCGTACAGGGTCTTGCCCTGCGTGCGGTAGTAAGCTGCCATCTCCGCGATCAGCATGGAGGCGGTCACCGCGTCCTTATCGCGCGCGTAATCGCCGCACAGGTAGCCGTAGGACTCCTCGAAAGCGAAAATATACTGATGCGAGCCGGTTGTCTCGAACTGCTTGATCTTCTCCGCGAGGAACTTGAAGCCCGTGAACGTATCGAAGCACTCCACGCCGTTTTTGTTCGCGGCCGCGCGCGCCATCTCGGTGGTGACAATGGACTTCAAAACCGCCGGATGTGCGGGCATGGTGTTCGTCAGCTTTTTGGCCGTGATGATATAGTCGGTCAGCAGCACGCCCACCTGATTGCCTGAGAGCGTGACATAATCGCCGGTCTTGTCCTTGAGGACGATGCCCGTGCGGTCGGCGTCCGGGTCGGTGCCGATGATGAGGTCCACGTCATTCTGCTTGGCCAGCTCGATGGCGAGGTTGAAGCCTTCCTTGTATTCCGGGTTCGGGTTCTTGACGGTCGGGAAGTCGCCGTCGATCTTCATCTGCTCCGGTTCGCAGATGATGTGCTTGTAGCCCAGACGGCGCAGGATTTCAGGCACCAGACGGTAGCCCGCGCCGTGAAAGGGCGTGTAGACCAGCTTGAAGTCGTCCGCGACCTGTTTGACGCAGTCCGGGTTGACAGCCACCTTGATGACCTCGCCGAGGTAGGCTTCGTCGGTCTCCTTGCTCAAAATGCGGATCATACCGTTCTGCACGCACGCATCGTAGTCGGCATAGCGCACACCGGTGAAGATATCGGTCGCCGCCATTTCCTTGGCAACCACATCGGCCTCGGCGGGCGGCAGCTGTGCGCCGTCCTCCCAATAAACCTTATAGCCGTTGTATTCCTTGGGGTTATGGGACGCGGTGATATTGATGCCTGCGATGCAGCCATAGTGACGGATCGCAAAGGACAGTTCAGGCGTGGGCCGCAGCTCATCAAACAGCAGCGCCTTGACGCCGCTGGCTGCCAAGATGCACGCAGACTGGCGCGCAAACTCGGGCGAAAAATGGCGGCTGTCATAGGCAATGGCAACGCCGCGGTCCATTGCCGCCTTGCCGTTGGAAACAATCAGGTTCGCCAAGCCCTGCGCAGCCTGTCCGACCGTGAAGCGGTTCATGCGGTTCAGGCCGATGCCCAGCACACCGCGCAGGCCCGCCGTGCCGAACGACAGGGGCGCGAAAAAGCGGTTTTCGA
>CALWEB010000178.1 GCA_944376955.1 uncultured Agathobaculum sp.
TGCCCAAACTGCGGTGCGAAGCTGCGACCCTTGCAGGATGGCGAGACCGAGGACAATGCGCTGACCGTGACCGAGATGATGATGCTCGGCCTGTTGTGACATAAAAAATGTATAAAATGGCGTGCCGCGGCATATCCTGACCGCAAAGGGAGGGAGAGCAATGCTTTGGGTTTGGATCATCGGGCTTGCGCTGCCGCTGGCGGTCGGTGGTTTGGCCGGTTGGCTGACCATGGGGAGCATGGCGACCTACGGTGCGCTGGTGCAGCCGCCGCTTGCGCCGCCGCCTTGGGTGTTCCCGGTAGCGTGGACGGTGCTGTATCTGTTGATGGGCATCGCCAGCGTGCTGGTTTGGAAGGCGGATGCGCCGCAGGAGGACAAAAAAAGGGCGCTGATCTGGTACGGCGTGCAGCTTGCCGTTAATTTTGTTTGGCCGCTGCTGTTTTTTAACGCGGGGTTGTACGGTATTGCATTGATGTGGCTGCTACTGCTGCTGGCATTGGTGACCGCAACGATGATTGTGTTCCGGCCTATCAGCACAACTGCTGCACGGTTATTGATTTCATATGTGCTGTGGCTGTTGTTTGCAACCTATTTGAATGCAGCCATTTGGATCCTCAACCGGTAAAGAGAGATAGGGCGCAGAAAGAAGGAGCAGGGCGGGGCCCTGCTCCTTTCGTTCTAACCGCCGTGTCAGCAATGGGAACATAGCCAGTCAAACAAAGGCAAGTGGTTGGCGTAGGTCACGTCTTCGCATATGGATGGCACCATGCGTTCCGGATGCCATTGCACGCCGAGCAGTGGGGCGGATGGGTGGATAAGCGCTTCCGCCGTGCCGTCCGGCGCGTGGGCGACAGCGACAAGCCCTGCTGCAATCCGGTCGGTGGTCTGATGGTGGTAACTGTTGACCATCATGCCTGCGCCAAACCGTTCGGCAAGCCAACCGGTGCAGTGGATCGGATGGCAGCAGCCGGCGTGGCCATCCACATGTTGGTGCAGCGTGCCGCCGAGAAAGACGTTGATCGCCTGGATGCCGCGGCAGATGCCAAGCACCGGTTTACCGCGCGCGAAAAACGCATGGAACAGCGCTTCTTCCTCTTCGTCGCGTACCGGATCCAAACAAAGCCGGTTACAGGCGCACGCCTGACCGTACCGCGCGGGATGGAGATCGCCGCCGCCTGCCAGCAGCAGGCCGTCGCAGCGGTCAGCCAGTGCGGCGGCAGATGCGCCGCTGTATAATACACCGGCGCCGCCCGCTGCGGACAGGCAGGCAGCGTATAATTCGGACTGCCGGCGGGATATGGACAATGTATCCATAAATCGACCACTAGATACTAATATTAACGGGATTTTCACACAATGACCCTCCATTCGGTTTTTTTATCGTTGACAGGAAATGACGAAGACAGTATACTAAAAAATGTATGGGGAACATAAGAGGATTGTAAAAGAGATGTGAAACGGAGGAAGCCCATGGAGTTTAATGCGCTGTCTATTGTGCAGTTGATCGGCGGTTTGGCGCTGTTCATCTATGGCATGACGACGATGGGAAAAGGCTTGGAGCGTGCGGCAGGCTCCAAATTGGAAAAGACATTGGAAAAAATGACCGGCAATGTGTTCAAAGCGTTGCTGATGGGTATGGTGGTCACAATGGTGATCCAATCCTCGTCGGCGACAACGGTCATGGTAGTCGGTTTCGTAAATGCGGGTATCATGTCCCTGCAGCAGTCGGTCGGCGTCATTCTGGGCGCGAATATTGGTACGACCATCACCGCGCAGATCCTGCGTCTGGACAGCGGCGGTGCAGTCAGTGAAAATCTGCTGATGCAGATGCTCAAACCCAAGAATCTGGCCTATGTCATCGTGTTGGCGGGCGTCATCATCATGATGCTGGCAAAAAAACGCCGTACACGTGATATTGCGGATATTTTCTCCGGCTTTGGCATTCTGTTTATTGGTATGTCGGTGATGGAGAGCGCGGTCGCGCCGCTGGCCGACCTGCCGCAATTCGCTCAACTGTTTGCAACCATCGCCAATCCGGTGCTGGGCGTGCTGGTCGGCGCAGGCGTTACTGCGATCATCCAGTCTTCTTCGGCATCGGTTGGTATTTTGCAAGCGTTGTCCACCACGGGAGCGATCAGTTATGCGGCTGCAATCCCGATCATTCTGGGACAGAATATCGGCACCTGTATCACCGCTTTCCTGTCCTCGCTGGGCGGCTCGAAAAATGCGCGCCGCACCGCGATGGTTCACTTTTATTTTAATCTGATCGGTTCGATTGTGTTCCTGGTGGTGATCTATGCCATTCAGTACACCGTTGGCTTCTCGTTCTGGGAAAGTGCGATTGACAAGGGCGGTATTGCAAATTTCCACACGCTGTTCAATGTCACCTGCACGATCCTGTTCCTGCCGTTTACCAAGGTGTTGGTCAAGTTGGCCACATGGAGCGTGCCATCCGGCGAGGTGCAGGAGGACCCGCTGTCCAAGCTTGAGCCGCGCTTTTTGACCACGCCGTCGCTGGCGTTGGAGCAGGCGCAGCGCTGCATCGCGGACATGGGGGATGCGGCGAAGCAGAATTTCCGTCTGGCGACCGAGCCGTTGTTTGGCGATGGCGCGCCGAAGGAAGATGTTTTCCGCGAGCATGAAAGTTTTTTGGATCGCGCGGAAGTGGAGATCGGCCGGTATCTGACCAATATCCACAACATCCGTTCGGTCGATCAGCGCCGTCAGATGGCAGAAATGATGCACTCGCTATCTGATTTTGAGAAGATCGGTGACTATGCGCAGAATATCTTCGGCCGGGTGGATGAGTTCCGGCAGGCGGATATGACCTTCTCGCCCGCGGCGATGCAGGAGCTCCATGCGATGTGCGGCGCGGTCGGTGAGGCACTGGATTTGACGGTCGAGGGCTATGTGACGCGCTCTGTGTCGGTGGCACGGACGGTTGAGCCGATTGAAGAAGTGGTGGATACGCTCAAGGAGCGGCTGAAGAGCCGCCATATTGAGCGCCTGAGCCGGAGCGAATGCACCATGCAGACCGGCATCCATTTCCTCGATATTGTACACGATCTGGAAAAGATCAGTGATCATTGCTCGAATATTGCAATTTACACCATTCAGCTGGGCGAAGGCGCAGAGGAATTTGACACACATGCCTATGTCAAGCAGGAATACAAGGCAACGGCACAATTTGAGGAAAAACTGCGGTATTATCAGCAGAAGTATCTGACGCAGATTGAACAGATACCGCAGAAAAACTGAAGATAGAGGCAAAATAAGCGCCGCGTTCGATCGAACGCGGCGCTTTGCTTATGCGTCTTCGGAGAAAACACTGGATATTGCCGTAAACAGCTTTTTGAAAATGTTGGCGATGCGGGCGAATACGCCCTGATCGTCTTCTGCTGCATCGGAAGCGTTGGTGGCTTCTTCTGAAGGGGAGGAGATTTCCTGTGTGCGCAAAATGAACTGCAAGCTGGATGGCGTTGGGTTTTGGGTGGAGGTTACGGATTGCAGGGCGGCTTCCGCGTCAATGTTCAGCAGATTGGTATCCTCCTCCAAATCCTTTTCCGCGTCGTTGAGGGCGCCATGAATGGAATCATTGGCGCTTTGCAGGCTGGAAGAACTGCTGGAGTTGGAGGCGCGGTCGAGTACATCAATCAGGCCGTTGAGCGAGGTTTGCAGGCTGGCATCGGATTTGTCGCGCAGCGCGCGCAGGTTATCCGTTGCGGTTTGCAGCAGGTCGTTGGCGGAGGTGAGGGTTTTGGTCAATGTCACCATCAGGTCAGAGCACTTGTCCGCAGCGGAAGTGGTGGTTTCGCTGAGTGCGTCAATCGAGGCGGAAAGCGCAGGGATATCCGCGATGAGCTGATGCACCCGTTCGAGCGTCCGATCCGCCAGCACGGTGAGGTCTTTGCCTTCTCCGATCAAATCCTGTGGCACACCGTCGTATTGATTCAGCACATCGGAGATACTATCCAAATCGCCCAAAATAGAATCTGCAGTGCCAAGCAGGCTGTTACAGTTGGAGAGGATATTGGTCAGCGTCCGCATGGTCTGTTTGATGACGGAAAGGGATTGATTGGCGTTGCCCAGCAGGGAGGAAAGCAGTGAACGCAAGGGCTCGCTCAAACTGCTGCTGTCCAGAATGTTTTGCAGGACAGAGATTTGTCCATTGAGTGCATCGGCTTTCTCCTGCAGTGTGCCCAGATGGATTTGCAGGGTCTTGATATCCTGCTTGATGGCTTCCACTGCGTTTTGCAGCAAGCGGGTGCGCAGCAGATCGTCGCCGGAAGCCGTTTGCAGGTCATCGACCAGGCTGTTCAGATCGCTCAGAGAGGCATCCAAATCTTGCAGCAGCTGCTGGTATTGGCCGATATCGCCGGACGCGGTCTCCATCGTGCCGAGCAGGCTGTTCAGCGTGGCACTCAGTGTGGTCACCGTGGTTTTCATCGAGTTCAGCTCAGGAATCAGGGAGTCGGTTTTTCCGGCCAAGGCTTCCAATGAATCCAGAGCAGTGTCCATCTGCGGATCAATCGTGCCGCGGTCGGCGGTCAGCTGCTGACGGACGGCATTGATGCCGGAAATGCCGCTGGAGAGCGCGCCCAAGCCGCTTTGCATGGACTGCATGGTTTCCAGCATACTGCTGAGGCCCTGGTATAGGCTGTCACCCGAATCGCCCAGCCGGTCTTTGATATCTCGCATATCCGACAGGATATCAAGGGAGGACAGGGTGGCAGGCGCCATGAACAGCACCAGTCCCATGCTTTCAAACGATTCTGCACCGATACGCACGGTGAAGGTGCTTTCCTCGCCCGGGAGCCCCATGAATACCACGATTTTATAGGTGCCCATAGACTGAACCTGCGCGCCGGGGGCGTCAATGGAGAGCATTTTGCTCATATCAATGCCGGTGGCACAGACCAGCATCATGTTGTTCTTATAGTATTCGCCGGCGGCATCATTGGGCGTGGCGTGGATGTTCATTTCGATCAGGCCGTTTGCACCTGCACATTTTTCCGCTTCCACCGGTACGCCATTGAGTTTATAGGATACGTCGAAATTCCATGGCAGCTGGATGGAGGTGCTGCTGTCCGGGACGCATTCGTAATAGAAACGCTGCAAACCGTCATCTGAAAGCGACCAGGAAACTTCGCCGTCGCCCAGCGTCGGCGCATCAAGCGTGGACATGTTGTAGACATCCGAGTAATTGCCATAGTCGGTAAAATCCGTGTGTCCGTTGAGGCTGACGCCTTTGACGATACGCGTGTTTTCCGGTGTACCGTAATAATCCAGATTGATATATACTGCTTCGTCAGTCTGGATGGTCGGCGCGGCGGCCTGCGCCGCCTGCGGAAGTACGCATAGCAGTGCCAGTGCCGCAGCCGTTAAGCGGTGCGCTTTATTGATCTTCATCGTGGTTTTCCTCCTCGTTATGGGTCTGCTGCTGGTTGTCATCCGGCGGCTTCGGCTGGCTGCGATGCAAAGAAAACAGGTTGGCGAGCTTCTGTCGCATCTCCCGATGCCGCGCCCTGCGGTTTTCTCGGATTTGCGCGACCAGCCGCAGACGCTGCTGGTGCAGTTCGCTCAGTACAGGCAAAATCAGTTTTTTGCTGCGGATGCGGTTCATCTTCGCGTGCTTCTTCTGGGCGTAATCGGGTTTTACAATCCAGCGGTCGAACAGCATCAGGCAACCGGGCAGCAGGAATAGCACCAGAATCATGGAGATGAGTGCGCCGCGCCCGATCAGCTGGCCGAGGCCGGAAACCGCTTCGACCGAGGTCATGAAAAACAGGCCGTACGCCACCGTCATCAGGATCATTCCCGAGGTCAGGATGGATTCCGCGCTGACGGTGACGGCGCGGATAGCGGCCTCTTTTTTGTCGCCCTGTGCGCGCGCATCCAGATAATTGCCGGTGAGCAGAATGGAATAGTCGATCGTTGCGCCGAGCTGGATGCAGCTGACGATGATGAAGCCAAGGAACATGGTGCGCTGTCCGTAGATATAGGGCATAGCGGTGTTGATAAACACGGCGCATTCGATTGGGATCAGCACTACAATCGGCAGCAGTAGGGATTTATAGGTAATGGCGACTACCAACGCGACGCCAAGCAGGGACACCAGATTGACCAGTTGGTTATCCGGCACAATGATCTCCTTGATATCTTGGGTCGAGGGCGTCACGCCGACGAGATAGGTTTGCTCGTCTGGGTAATACTGGTCAATGATCGAGCGGATTTCGTCGGCGTAGGAGAACGCTGCATCGCTTTCCCCGGCCGACCGGATATTGATGATCACCCGCGCCCAGTTTTCGCCGTGCATCATGCCGGTGATGCTTTCCGGCAGGAACTGTTCCGGAATGCCGTCGGGCAGGACGGAGGCCAGACCGAGTGCGTATTTTACATATGGCAGATCGTTGATCTCCTCGCACATGGCTTTTTCAGTCACGTTGCCGTCCAGCGGGATCAGTGCGAGCATCATGTTGCTCTGCCCGAAGGCTTCGTTCATCTGCTGTTCGGCCTCATACACCGGCGTGCCGGGGGAGTTGGCAACTGCTTCGTTGCCATAGGTGAAGTCGGCCATGCCCTGTGCCACATAGCAGGGGATGATCAGGATGGCGACCACTGCCAGCACCGGCTTGCGCAGTTTATAGGCAAATTCGCCAAAACCGCGCCATTGACGGGGGATAAACGAGCGGTGATGCGTTTTGCTGATGACGTTTTGAAAGCGCAGGATCAGCGCGGGCATGAGCAGCAGTACGGTCAGCAGGCTCAGCGCAATGCCTTTGGCCAGCACAAAGCCCATATCGGGGCCGATGCCGAACCGCATGAGCGCCAGTGCGAGAAACCCGACAATGGTCGTGGCGCCGGAAGCGCTAATGGAGGAAAAGGCGGTGCGCAGGGCGTTGGCCATGGCCTGTTCGGGTTCGACACCGTTGGCTTTTTCCTCCGTGAAGGCGTGCAGCAGGAAGATGGAATAGTCCATCGAGCAGGCAAGCTGCAAAACCGCACCGACCGCGTTGGAAAGAAAGGAGATTTCACCAAAAATAATGTTGGAACCCATGTTAATCACGATTGCAATGCCAAGCACTGATAGGAACAGCACCGGTTCAAACCAGGAGGTGGTCGTCAGCGTTAAAATCAGGAAAATGATAACGACCGCCAGCCCCATTACACGCGCCACTTCGGCGTTGATGGTCGGGCCGAGGTTGGTATCCGAAACGGCAGAGCCGGTAACCAGCCCGCGATCCCCGACGATCTGTTCGATTTCCGCCACGGCTTTGTGGGTGCGTGAGGAGGAGTCCTTTTCCAGAAAAATGACATCCATGTAGGCGTTGCCGTCTTTGTAATAGTCCTCAATACCGGAATAGTCGATGAACAGGCTGGATCCGTAGATATTGGTGGTGGTGTCGCACCACATAACCATGTCAACGCCGTCCACTTCGGCAATCCGGTCTTTGATGTTTTTGGCTTCGTATAGCGTGACATCTTGCAGCATCACCCGTCCCATACCGGGATAGGTGAATTCTTCCTGCATGATATCCAATGCCTGCGCGGAGGGGGAAGAGTCCGGCAGGTATTTGGTAAGATCATAGTTGACACCGACCATAGGGATGCAGAGCAGGCTTAGAATCACCAGCACGACAAAAACTTTTTCGATTGCTTTGCGCCTATGTATGATTAGGTCAACCGGGCGGTGGCCTTCCTGTTTCAAATAAACACCATCTTTCTTGTTAATAGATATTGTGTATGATTTTATTTCGTGATATAGTATAAGACATAAGGATACCATACGCAAGAATCAAATATGGTTATTATGATGAATAACAAACATTATTGAGAAATATGTTTGTTTATAAACAGAAAAGAAAGGTGGGGTACAAACATGCAGCAACAAGAGGATAAGCGGATCCGGCGGACAAAAAAATTGCTGCGCCAAGCGCTGACGCGGTTGATGCAGCAAAAGGATTTTAAAAGTATCACCGTGACCGATGTTGTGCGGGAAGCCGATATCAATCGTGGGACATTTTATGCACACTATCGGGATGTTTATGATCTGCGCGAGCGGATTGAGGCGGAAATGATTGCGGATTTTCGTGGTATGATCGCCAGCCTGCGGCCCAGCGAGATTGCTACCTTGCAGCCGGTCCTCAGCCGGGCGGTAGATTATCTGGAGGAGAACCGGGAAATTGTAACCGCTTTGATCAAGGTCAGCGGTGTAGAGGGGTTTGGAAAAAAATTGATTGGCGTGCTGGAAGAATGCCGCTTGGAAGGAATGCCATACCGCAATGTAGAAGATGTCTATGTCGCGCGGTTTGTGGCAACCGGCGTGGTAGGGATGCTGGAAAAATGGATCACTGAAGCCCAGCCGGTGCCGAAAAACGAAATGATTGCTTTGATGGCCAAGGTATTGGCACCGCTGATGCAGTAAGCGTACAATGTTGCGCACATAACAAAACGGCGAAGGATGGTGAAGATCCTTCGCCGTTTGGCGTTCATGTGGAAAATTGTATCCGAACCGGAAAAACGTTTGGTGGGGATACGTCATTTGTTGTGCAGCACGAAGTCCGCCAGCCGCTCGGTGGCATCCGGATGTGCAATGGCTTGCATGGTCTGCCGTACGGTTTGCAGGCGCACCGGATTGCGGAACAGCTCATAGACCGCCTCGTCGATGGGGAAGTGCTTGGTGATCAGCGCCGCCATACCGTTGTTGACCAGAAATTCCACGTTGCGTTCCTCATGGCCGGGAATGGGATCGACCAGCAACATGGGCAGATTCTTGGCAAGTGCTTCGGATACGGTCAGCCCGCCCGGCTTGGAGACGATGCAGTCGGAAGCGCTCATCATCACTTCCACGTTGTGGACAAAGCCATAAGGCTTGACCACGCAATCGCCTTCGTAGCGGGAGGCAAACTGCTCGACGCGCAGCTGCATTTTCTTGTTGTTGCCGCACACCACGAGCAGCTGCAGTGGAATACCGATGGAAGTCAGCTTTTCCAGCGTTTTCACATGGTCGGCATAGCCCATGCTGCCGCCCATGAGCAGCAGTGTGCGCATATGCGGGTCGAGGCCAAGCTGGGCGGCAGCGTCCTCGCGTGACAGGAACTGATTGAATTTGGGATGTACCGGGATGCCGAACGGCAGGATGCGGCGCTCCGGGATACCGCGCTTAACACAGCGGTAGGTAAGCAGTTCGCTTGCTGTAACGATATATTGCACGCGCGGCACATCTTCCCAATAGGGATGCAGCGTGTAGTCAGTGACAATGCCGATGGTCGGGATGTCATCCAGTTTTTTGCGCTTTTTCAGTTCGTCCACCATCTGGGCGGCAAAGATATGCGTGCAAATGATGGTATCGGGCGCGTAGCCTGCCAGCACCTTGGCAAATTTGGATGCGCCGAGTGCATTGATGATGTTGATGATGCTCGGTGCGCTGGAAAAATAGCTTGCGCCATTGTTTTCGGCAAGCTGGTACACCAGACGGTACAGCGTCTGCATGTGCTTGGATGAAAACAGATACCCCTTGTCGATGGTGGCTTTGATCAGGTTGCTGATATAGGCGTAGACGTCGAGTGTATGCACTTCTGCGCCCTTGCTGGTCAGCATATCGCCAATGGCTTTGGCCGTGGCGTGGTGGCCATAGCCTGCGGTGACGGATAAAATCAATACTCTCATAACCGGTGTCTCTCCTTGTTCAAGAGTTATTTTACCGCAACGTCGCCCAAAATGCAAACCAAACTATGGGAAACTGGGGAGTTCCTCAGGAGATGCGCGCACGATACGCGTCCAGCACTTGTTGTTCGAGCGTTTCGCGCAGCGCGCCGCCGACCGGATGCGCGATATCGCGGAAACGCCCGTCCGGCATACGGCGTGAGGGCATGGCAAGAAACAGGCGGTCGTGCCCGGCGATGATTTTGATGTCATGTACTGCCAGCACACCGTCAAACGTGACGGAAACAAGGGCTTTCAGCTTGCCGGAAGGCTCCAGATGACGGAATTTGATGTCGGTGATTTCCATGGTGTTCTCCTTTTTGCTGTGCGCAGGATTTTGGTTTGTTTGACTATTTTCATTTTAACAAAACTGTACTATAATATACCTTGTCTGGTAAGAATAAATAAAACGTCGGCGGATACCGTTTGGCATGGTGTCTGCGGCAAAAAAGTATCACATGGGAGGCTTTGGGGATATGGCCCTGTCGATTAAGCCCTATATTGAAAATAAGGAAAGAATCCACCTGATCGGGATCGGCGGCGTGTCAATGAGCTCGCTGGCAGAGTTGCTGCTGAGCTGGGGCGTGCCGGTCAGCGGTTCGGATCGGCTCAAGACCGATGTGACAGCGCGTTTGGAGGCGTTGGGCGCCAAAATTGTGTACGAGCACAAGGCGGAGAACGTGGAAGGCGCTTCTTTGATTGTGCGCACTGCTGCGGTGCATGACGATAACCCGGAAATTGCCCGTGCGCATGAGCTGGGTATCCCGGTGATGGAGCGCGCGGAAGCTTGGGGACACCTGATGCGCGATTATGAAAATGTGGTTTGCTTGGCCGGTACGCATGGCAAGACGACCTCGACCTCGATGATGACGCTGATGACCATGGCGGCAGACATGGACCCGACCGTGATGGTCGGCAGCAATCTGCCCGCGATTGGCGGTACGCTGCGCATCGGCGGCAAGGGATATTTTGTGGCGGAAAGCTGTGACTACTGCAATTCCTTCCTGTCCTTTGCGCCGACGGTGGCAGTGGTGCTCAATGTGGAAGAGGATCATCTGGATTTCTTCAAGGATATCAATGATATCATCCACTCGTTCCGTGCGTTTGTCGAATTGACCCCGATGAACGGCCTTGTGGTGGTCAATGGGGATGACCAGAACGCCATGCGCTGTGTGGACGGTCTGGATCGCCATATCCGTACGTTTGGGTTGAATGAAGGGGCAAATGTGCGCGCTGTGGACATCAGCGATGTCAACGGCTACTATCGCTTCACGGTGCTGGTGGACGGCGCACCGTATGCCAAGGTGGAGCTGTCCGTTCCGGGACGACACAATATGCTCAATGCACTGGCGTGCTGTGCGGCGGCGGAGTTCCTCGGCGTGCCCGGGGCGGCAGCCGAGCGCGGCCTGAACCAGTTCACAGGTTCCTCGCGCCGGTTCCAGCTGGTCGGCAAGATGCCGAACGGCGCAACTGTGGTGGATGATTATGCGCACCACCCCAGCGAAATGAAGGCAACCCTGTCTGCGGCGCGGGAAATGCACTTTGACCGCATCCTGTGTGCCTTCCAGCCGCACACCTATACGCGCACCAAGGCGCTGTTCCCTGAGTTTGTCGAAGCGCTCCGCCTGTGTGATCAGGCGGTACTGGCGCCGAT
>CALWEB010000179.1 GCA_944376955.1 uncultured Agathobaculum sp.
GCTTCGTATTTTTCCTCGACAAAGTAGTCATGCCATGCTTTTTTGTTGGCCGTGACCTGTTTGGTGCCTTGCTTGGACACTGCGCCCATGGCAATCCCTCCTTTTCGTGGCTTTGTTTATCATATCATGCTGTGCGGCGTTTGTAAAGGCACAAGAATGTTACAAATTGCGACCAAAACAGCGTTGCCGCTCAAAAGAGCGGCAACTCGCCTGTAATTGGGTCAACTTTTTCGGGCAGCGCAGGCTCGAATGCAAGGCAGGTATAGGTTGGCTGTCCATGAAATTCTGTGATACCGTTGTCGCAAATGAGCGCGGACAAAATCCCCGCATCTTTCGCCTTCCGGTCGATCGCGAGCAGTTCCTCCTCGGAATCGACATAAACACATACCTTGGCCACACCGCGCGAAAACCATTCGCTGAGTGGTGTCACCGGCTGCGCACTCTTCATCAGCGTGATGCCAGTTTCCTCCGCCCGAACCTGTCCCAACCGTTTTTCCCGCTCCAGCGCAGCGAGAACGGCCGTAACGCAGGCGTGTCCCGCCTGTGCTGCGATCTTGCCTTTGCGCATTTTCAAATCCCGCCGCATCACAATCATCTGCTTGGGTTTATCCATGCCTGCGCCTCCCTTGCTTATTCCACTGTATTGGTCAGGCTGCCAATCCCCTCAATCTCACAGGTGACCACGTCGCCCTTTTTGAGGAACTTCGGTGGCGTAAAGCCCATGCCAACACCCGCAGGTGTACCGGTTGCAATGATGGTACCCGCCTTCAGTGTGATTCCCTGCGACAGCTCCGCAATAATCTCCGCCACCGAATGCAGCAAATGGTCGGTATTGCTGTTCTGACGCTGCTCCCCATTGACCGTTGACGAAATGTCCAGCGCCGGCGGATAAGCAATCTCGTCTGCCGTCACGATACACGGCCCCATTGGGGTGAAGCCATCAAGCGACTTGCCAAAATACCACTGATTATGCGCGGTCTGCAAATTGCGCGCGGACACGTCGTTCACAATCGTGTAGCCAAAGATATGGCCAGGTGCCTCGGATGCGCTGACATTCTTGCAGTCCTTGCCGATCACCACGCCCAGTTCCACCTCATAATCCAAGCTGTCCACCAGACCTTCGTATGCCGGGATCGGGTCACCGCTGCCAGATGCTTCGCATACGCGTTTACTAAAATACACCGCTTTTTTGCGGTTAACCAGGAACGCATCCTCGTGGAAACGTGCAGACTCCACTGCATGATCGGCATAATTGATGCCAAGGCAGATCACATCCTGCGCCGGATGCGGGATCGGCGCACGCAGGCGCACATTGCTCAGCCGCAGTGCTGCCCCTTCCGTTGCCTGCTCGGCATCCGCCAAACGCACCAACTGCGCCGGTGAAATGCGGCGGATCAATTCGGTCATATCAGGGAACGACAGGCCGAATGCCTCAATCGGCCACAGGAGACCCGGCCAGCCTTTATAGCCAATGCCGATGCGGTCCACACCATCGTTGTTTTGATACGTATATAATTTCATTCTGAAGTCACGCTCCTATTGATCTTTACCTTCTGTATCATAGCACAAACTGCACAAAAATTAAAGCATGTATTTGAACTTTTACACAAAATGTGTTATGCTATAACCAATACATACCTAAGCTTTTGCACCACATCTGTATGAATGGGGGAAACGCCATGACCGGCACCTGTGAGGACTGCGCATACAGCGTATATGATGACACGCTGGACGAATATATCTGCGAAGCCTATCTCGATGAGGACGAATATTATCGCCTGTCGCAAACCAGCGGCCCTTGTCCCTACTACCGTTCGGGCGACGATTACGAGCTGGTGCGCCATCAGAATTGAGGAGGGAATCGGATGACGGAACGAGAAAAAGCAGCCGCCGGGCTGCTGTATGACGCAAACTACGACCCGGAACTGATACAAGCCCGCGCAATCGCCAAAGACCTTTGTATGGACTACAACGGGCTGCGCAGTACGCAGCAAGAGGAGCGTCTTACACTGCTTCGCACGCTGCTGGCCGCCTGCGGTGACGATACCTTCATCGAACCACCGTTTTTCGTCGATTACGGCAGCAATATCCGTGTGGGCAAAGCCTTTTACGCCAATCATAATCTGGTTGTGCTGGACGGCGCGCAGGTCACCTTTGGCGATCATGTGTTCATCGGCCCAAATTGCTGCTTTTCTACTGCGGGACACCCGCTCGACCCCGCGCAGCGCAACGCCGGGCTGGAATATGCCAAACCCATTACCATCGGCAACAATGTTTGGATCGGTATGGGGGTTCAGGTTCTTCCGGGCGTCACGATTGGCGACAACGCGGTGATTGGCGCAGGCAGCGTAGTAACCAAAGACATCCCGGCTGGAATGCTGGCCTACGGCGTACCCTGCCGTCCGATACGCGAAATCGCCCAAAAACCCCGGCGCGTCATACTGTAACCAATACACAAAACCCTCTGCCAAATGGCAGAGGGTTTTTCATTGGTTTATGACACAGCCTCAACCGTCTCAACGCCGTTTTCCCGATAGGTGTACACCGTAAACCCGCTGTACGTCCAAACGCCGTCCTCACCCTCACCCATGCAGCTGGGCGAATAGCTCTTGGAGCTGGGCGAGCCGAGCGCGCCTTCCAGCGCTGAGGCAGAAGAACCGATGTAACCGGATGCCTGCGAAGCGGTCGGCTTGGCCGGTTCGGGTGCCGGCTCAGGCTGCGGCGCGGGCGCCGGAGTGGATTCCGGCTTACTGGTCGAAGTACCGCCGGACGCAGTACCAGACGAGGGCTTGCTGGTGGTACTGCCGCTCGCAGCAGTCGAACCCGACGATGTGCTGCCGCCCGACTGCGGCTTGCCGGTCGAACTGCCGCCCGTGCTCGTACCGGACGAGGTACTGCCCGACTGCGGCTTGGACTGCGCTGTGCTGTCCGCAGTCTGGTTCCCGGTGGCGGTATCCTTGTCCGCTTCGGACTTATCCTCTTCACGAGTCGCATCCTCAGCTGTATCCTTATTTTCCTCATCCTGTACCGTATCAACGGCCGCATTTTCCTTTTTATCCTCGGCAGCCGAATCCGGATTGCTGCCACACGCCGCCAAACTGCCGCACAGGAGAAGCGCCAGCAGCAGGGCCGTCATTTTCTTTTTCATATCTTGTCCTCCCGGTTGTTTCTGTTTATTCGACGGTTTCCGCCTCTTAGTTGTTCCCCAAATCGGGCGGATATTTGAGTAAATTTGCAAGATTGCGCTCAACAATCTCAACGATCACCGTGTCGCCTGCCTGTACTTGTTCCAAGGGGTATGGCATCTGCCGTGTGATGACCGCCTCGCTGAAATCCGCCGCCAAAAACGGGTGCAGCGCATTGCCAAAAGAATCACGGCACAGGATCAAACGGCCGTTCTGCGCAGTTTCGCTCGTGGTCTGAATCAGAATATCCTCTGCCGTGCGCGGCGGCGTAACATAGGAAAAGTCAATTTCATACTGCTGCTGCGCCTCCCGACCGGTTCCCTTGGGATACAGCATCTCATACAGATCACCACGATGGGAGTTTTCAGTCGTATAAGGTGCCTCACCAAACGCCGTATATGGCAAACCAAGCGTCTGCATCAGAAAATCATGTGCAAGCGCCGCACCACGATTGGTCCAGTGTGAATCCGTACGCAGGTACAGAACCTCATCCTGCTGCGACAGGAAGGTGAACAGATCAGCATAGTTGACGCCGTACTCCTGCAAATATCCTGCAACCAGCTCGTAATTGCCCGGGGAATCGCTTTGCAGATAGCGTGCGGGCATATGTTCGGGATACAGTGAGTTCTTATTGGGTGCAACTGTGAACAAAAAACGCGCGCCGCGGGCCTCGCAATATGCCTGCATATCTGCCACTGTCTGTGTGACCTGCCGTGCCTGCTCCTCGGTCAGCGTTGCATGGTTTTGGTAATCGTCCAAGGTCTCGGCATAATACAGCCAACCATCCGAACCGTAAATCACATCCTCCGCCGGGGAAGTCGCAAACAGTGTGGTCTGCAAGGCTGCATTGGCGGTAACCATCTCCTGCCGCAGTGCAAAGTGATCGGCAATGTAGTTGGTCACCTGATCGAATACCGCGGTATTCCAGCTGCCGTCTTCGTTGTGCAGGGTAGGCTTAGGCGACAGGCGTTCATTCGCAGCCGCTTGGGTGGGCGGCAAAAACAACATTCCCGCCGAAGGCAGCAGGCAGAGCAGCACAAAGGCTGCGGTAAACACTCGATATTTCATAGCAGCCTCCTCAGAACTGGAAGTAAATAAACGGGTTGAATGTCCCCGCCGATAGGTTGAGCATACACAGCACAAGCAATGCCATCGCGCCCACAAGCGTGAGCGACTCCTGTTTCGGCTGCAACCGTTTTGCAGTTGGAACACAGAGTGCAAGTGCCACAAACAGCGTCAGCAAAAACACAGGCGTGCATAGGGCGCACACGGCCGCCGTCCCTTGCCAGCCCAGTCCCACGCCGGTGAACATCGCCGCGAACATTGCGCCCGCCTGCGCAAGCGAATCCGCGCGGAACAGCGTAAAGCCAAGCACGACCACCAGCATAGTGTATACATGACCGAGCGACCTCCCCTTCATGCGCCGTGCCGGAACAATGCCACTGTCCTCCAACACCGAGAACAAGCCGTGCCATAATCCCCACAGCACAAACGTCCAGTTTGCGCCGTGCCACAGACCGGTCGTAAAGAACACGATTACACGGTTGACCCAAGTGCGTACCTTGCCCTTTCGGTTGCCCCCCAGCGGGATATACAGATAGTCCCGGAACCAAGTGGACAGCGAGATATGCCAGCGCCGCCAAAACTCCTGAATCGTGGTAGAAGTATAGGGGTAATCGAAATTTTCAAGAAAATGAAAGCCGAACATGCGCCCCATGCCGATGGCCATATCGCTGTAACCGGAAAAATCGAAGTAGATTTGCAGCGTGTAGCAAATTGCGCCCGTCCAAGCGGCAAACATACCGATCTCTCCTGCGGGCAGCGCAAACACGGCATCCGCCATCTGCCCCATTGCATTGGAAATCAGCAGCTTTTTGGAAAGCCCGCAGATAAACCGCCGAATACCCAGCGCGGTTTCGCGCGGCGTGGTCTGCCGCTGGTCAATCTCCTTTTCGATGTCATGGTACTTGACAATCGGCCCCGCAATCAGCTGCGGGAAAAAGGAAATATACAGCAGCACCTTGACAAACGACCGGGAAACCACAGTCCGGTCACGGTAGACGTCGATCACATAGGACAACCCTTGAAACGTGAAGAACGAAATGCCGATGGGCAACGCGATACCGGTCAGCGGCAGCGACAACCCGAGCAAACC
>CALWEB010000180.1 GCA_944376955.1 uncultured Agathobaculum sp.
GCATTTATTACAATATTGACACCCTGCATACCGCCATATCATCCGGCGTACAGATCGCATTCCAATATTTCGAGTGGGCACTTGATTTTTCTTCCCAGCAAAAAATACAAAAGCGTTATCGCCGTGATGGCGCCCTGTATCAGGTCAGCCCGTGGGCGCTGACATGGGATGATGAGAACTATTACCTGATTGCCTACGAACAGACATCGGATTCTATCCGGCACTACCGCGTGGATAAAATGGAACATATTGCACTGACCGAACAACCGCGCGAAGGGCAATGCCTGTTCCACGACCGCTTTAATCTGGCTGATTATTCCCGCAAGGTGTTTGGCATGTTCTCCGGTGAGGAAAAAACCGTCCGTCTGCGGTGCGAAAACCGTTTCATCGGCGTGCTGCGTGACCGCTTCGGCGCCGATCTGATGGTACAGCCCTTGGATGAAACGCATTTTGCCGTGAATGTGACGGTAGCGGTCAGCCCGCAGTTTTTCTCCTGGGTATTCGGCCTTGGCGGCGGCGTGCAAATTATCGAACCGCAAGCGGTACGCGACCAATTCCAGCAACAACTGAAACGGCTTTTCGAGTAAGTCCGTTTTATTGGACTCCTTTTTTGGTACACTGAGTGCATCAAAGGAAAGGAGAACCGCATATGGATTACTCAATGGAATATGTAAATGGGCATATTGAGGTATATGACGAAAACGGCGTGTTTCTGTTTTCCGCCGACAGCAAGCAGGAAGCGCTCAGCGAACTTGCCGCCGCATAATTTCCGTCACATGCAATAAGGGCTGCGGGGATACCCCGCAGCCCTGTTTTTTTACTGCTTAAAAACCTGATCTGCAAAATGGACAGTTGCCATTGCGTCGCGTGCATAGCAGTCTGCCCCGATCGAATCCGCATATTCTTGCGTCAGCACTGCACCGCCAACCACAATCTTCGTATCCGGTTTTTCTGCGCGCAGCAACCGAATGGTCTGCTCCATGCTGACAACCGTCGTGGTCATCAGAGCACTCAGCCCTACCAATCGGATGTTCTCCTGCTTTGCGGTATGAACAATCAGCGATGGATCAACGTCTTTCCCGAGGTCAATCACCTGATAGCCGTAATTCTCCAGCAGCACTTTAACAATATTCTTGCCAATGTCATGGATGTCTCCCTTGACCGTCGCCAGAATGATCTTGCCCCGGCTCTGCTGCGGCGCACCGCGCATCGCATCCTTGACCACCTCGAACGCCGCCTTGGCCGCTTCTGCACTCATCAGCAGCTGCGGCAGGAAAATGGTTCCCTTTTCAAAGCCCTTGCCCACGCGGTCCAGCGCCGGGATCAACTCTGTATTGACGATTGCAAGCGGCTCAGCCTTGCCCAACGCCTCGCGGGTTGCCTGCGCGGCGCGTTCACTCAGGCCGCGTTCAATACACTCCCCCAGCGGCATCAGTGTATCTGCCGACGCATTCTGCGGTGCAGCTGCAGGCTGATTGCCGTAAGCGGCAATATACTCACTGCACTGTGCATCCTGATTGGTCAGCGCAAGGAAAGCGCGGTACGAACGCATCATAGCCTCAGCGTTGGGGTTAATGATCGCACAAGACAATCCGTTTTGTAACGCCATCGTAAAGAAATTCGCATTGATGATCTCACGCTGCGGCAGGCCGAAGGAGATATTTGACACACCCAAAATCGTATGCCCGCCCAGTTCATCGCGTACGCGGCGCAGCGTTTCCAGTGTAACCAGTGCAGACCCACTATCCGACGAAATCGTCATTGCAAGGCCGTCAATCACGATATCCTCGCGCGGGATACCGTATGCCGCCGCCGTTTCGTAAATTTTCCATGCAATCTGCACACGGCCTTCTGCTGTATCGGGAATGCCGTTTTCGTCCAAGGCCAAACCGACTACCACGCCGCCATATTTCTGCACCAGCGGGAAAACCGCACGCATACTTTCCATCTTACCGCTGACCGAATTGATCATCGGTTTGCCATTGTACAGACGCATCCCACGTTCCATTGCCTCTGCGTTAGAAGTATCAATCTGCAGCGGAAGCGCCAGTACGCTTTGCAAACGCGACACAACGTAAGCCATCATCTTCGGCTCATCGATTTCTGGCAAGCCAACGTTCACATCCAAGATATGGGCGCCGTTGTCCTCCTGTGTCAAACCTTCGGACAGGATATACTCAATATTGTTTTCGCGTAGTGCCGCCTTGAACTTGCTTTTGCCGGTCGGGTTGATACGTTCCCCGATAATAACCGGCTTTTTTCCGATCTCCACCGCTTGCAAAAAGGACGAAACGACGGTGCGGTGCTTCTGGATCACCGGCGCCATGGGCTTTGCTTTGCACGCTTGGATCATGCGCCGGATATGATCGGGCGTTGTACCGCAGCAACCGCCCAACACCTGCACGCCCATCTCTGCAATTTCCGCCATGAGCTGCGCAAATCTCTCCGCGTCAATATCAAACACTGTTTTGCCATTCTCGCTGCGCGGCAGACCAGCATTGGGGTTGACGATAATCGGCAGCGAACTAACTTGTGTCAACCGCTGCACAATGGGCTTCATCTGCTCCGGCCCCAGCCCACAGTTGACGCCAAGCGCATCCACGCGCAGGCCCTCCAGCATCGCTACCACCGAGTCCACTGTGCCGCCGGTCAACATCTTGCCCTTTTCGTCAAAAATCATCGTGGCGAACACCGGCAGATCACAGTTTTCCTTGGCTGCCAGCACCGCAGCTTTCGCCTCATAGCTATCGCTCATGGTTTCGATCAGCACCAAATCGGCGCCCGCTGCCGCACCGATGCGCACAACTTCGCCAAACAGCTCAACCGCACGCTCGAAAGGCAAATCTCCCATCGGCTGCAAGAGGCGGCCGGTCGGCCCGATGTCCAGCGCAATGAAAGCATCGCTCCGGCCAGACAGCGCTCGTGCCTTTTTCGCGTGCTGAACCGCGGCCTCCACGATCTCCCGCAGGTTATCCGGGTATTTGAGCGCATTGGCACCAAAGGTATTGGTATTGATGATGTCACTTCCGGCTTCCAAATAGCCGCAGTGCAGCGACACAATCTCCTCGGGATGGGTCAGGTTCCAGGTTTCCGGCAATTCACCCGCTGCTAAACCATGCTCC
>CALWEB010000181.1 GCA_944376955.1 uncultured Agathobaculum sp.
TGAGGAGCTGCCCTACATCAAAGTCATCGGCAGCTATCCGGTTTCCGATGCAACGGAGGAGTAAACAAATGCAAATCCAACCCTGCGGCCCGCTGCGCGGCGAAATCACCGTGCCGGGCGACAAATCTATTTCGCACCGCGCGGTCATGCTGGGCGCGCTGGCAAACGGTACGACCCATATCACCGGCTTTCTGATGGGTGAGGACTGCCTGTCCACCATCGAATGTTTCCGCAAAATGGGCGTGGAAATTGAAATTACCGACCACGAGGTAATCGTCGAAGGCGTCGGCCTGCACGGCCTGTGCGAGCCGGAGGAAACGCTTTATACCGGCAACAGCGGCACGACCACCCGCCTGCTATGCGGCATTTTGGCCGGCCAGCCGTTCACCGCAACGCTGAATGGCGACGCCTCCATCCAGAAACGCCCGATGGGCCGCGTGATCAAGCCGCTGCGTGAGATGGGCGCATCCATCGAGGGCAAAAACGACAACTACTGCCCGCTGACACTGTATCCGAGCGAGCTGCACGGCATCGAATACCGCCTGCCGGTTGCCTCCGCGCAGCTCAAAAGCGCGATCCTGCTCGCCGGCCTGTACGCGGAAGGGCAGACCACGGTCATCGAGCCTGCCCCCTCGCGCGACCATACCGAGCGCATGTTCCGCGCACTGGGCGTGGAGGTTGAAACCGAAGGCAACACAATCACGCTCGAACCGCCAGAAGACCTGCACGCGGTGGACATCGCCGTGCCGGGCGACATTTCGTCCGCAGCATTTTTCCTGGTTGCAGGTGCTATTGTGCCGGGCAGCGAACTGACCATCAAAAACGTCGGCGTCAACCCCACACGTACCGGCATTCTGGACGTGCTGCGCGACATGGGCGCGGACATCACCGAGTCAAACTTCCGGGATGATGCCGAGCCGGTCTGCGACCTGACCGTACGGTACAGCCACCTGCACGGCGTGGAGATCGGCGGGTCGATCATCCCGCGCCTGATCGACGAGCTGCCGGTGCTGGCAGTCGCGGCGGCCTTTGCCGAGGGCGAAACCGTCATCCGCGACGCACAGGAACTCAAGGTCAAGGAATCCAACCGCATCGCCGCGATGGTGACCGAGCTCACCCGCGCGGGCGTGGATGTGGAAGAAACCGATGACGGCATGATCATCCGCGGCGGAAAAACACCCTGCGGCGCTTCGTTTGAGACGTATAAGGATCACCGCATTGCGATGAGCCTTGCGGTGCTAGCGCTGGCGGCGCAGACTGGCAGCCGCATCCACGATCCCGAAGTCGTTTCGATCTCTTACCCTGACTTTTTCGATACGCTCGAAGCGCTGGGAGGCTGAGTACCATGCTGCTTTCTATGGAGGAATTCCGCACATTCGAGCCGCACAAGCCCACCTATGCGCTGATCGGCTGGCCGCTCGGCCACACAATGAGCCCCGAACTGCACGCGCAGCTGTTTGAAGCATCCGGACAGGACGCGGACTACATCGGCGTTGCCGTACCGCCCGAAGACCTGCCCGAAGCTTTTGAACTGGCCAAACGCAAGCTGCGCGGCATCAACTGTACCATCCCGCACAAAAAGGCGGTCATTGACCTGCTCGACGAGGTGGACACCGCAGCGCGCGACCTGCACTCGGTCAACACCGTTGCCTTCCGCGATGGACGCGCCATCGGCTACAACACCGATATTCTCGGCTTTGCCGAATCGCTCACGCGGGACGGCATCAAGCTGCGCGGCAAAAAAGTGCTGTTGCTCGGTTACGGCGGCGCGGCATCGGTTATGGCGTACCACTGCGTCACACAGGGCGCCTACTTGACCATCACCGGCCGCAATCTGGAAAAGGCCGCTGCACTGCAAAAGCAGCTGTGTCAGGCGGTGCGCGGCGCACATGTTTCCGTGTTCAGCCGCCGCCATATCCCGCGCGATATCCAGATTGTGCTCAACTCCACACCGGTCGGTATGTATCCCAAGGAGAGCGCCGCTCCCCTGCACTACCTGCCGCACAAGACGGAATACGTGTTTGACGCAATCTACAATCCGCCGGTTACCGCGACGATGAAACTGGCCAACCCCAAAAAGACCCGGGTGCGCGATGGGCTGTTTATGCTGGTCATGCAGGCCGCCCATGCGCAAACCATCTGGTCGGGCGTGCAGTTCACACCGCAGGCCTGCGAGACCATCCTGCGCCGTACATACGGCAAAATGGCGGTCAAGCGGCTGCATGAAAAGTACGGCAAGCGCAATATTGTGCTGTGCGGCTTCATGGGCAGCGGTAAAACCACGGTCGGCCGCAAGCTGGCCCGCCTGACCGGGCTGGAATTTGTCGATGCCGACCAGTACCTTGAGGCGCAGGAAGGCAAAAAGATTTCCGAAATCTTTGCCGAACAGGGCGAAGCCTACTTCCGCGACCGCGAAAGCGCCTACATCCGCGAACTGTCCCAGCGGGACGGCATTGTGTTGTCGCTCGGCGGCGGCGCTGTGCTGCGGCAGGAAAATGTGGATGCTGTGCGGGAAACCGGACTGCTGATCCATCTGGATACGCCCTATTTCCGCATCCTGAAAAACCTGTCCTATTCCAACACCCGTCCACTGCTGGACAAGCCGGACAAGCAGGCCGAAACCCGCCGTCTGTACAATGCGCGCAAGGGCATTTACCATCGTGTATCCGATATTTCGGTGCGCAGCCCCAAAATTTCCGAAGTGCTGGAAAAGCTCGTCAAGAGCATCTGAGCATTTCCGCTGTCCAGCCGCGCCGCTCCTGCGGCGCGACAACCGTTTTTATCATGCTGAAGAAATCGAGGAGGATCATGAAACATTTCGCTAAACGAACCATCCGCCTGTTGGCCGCTTCTCTGGCGACCGTGCAGCTGGTTTCCGCAGCCGCCGGCGCCGCGTTTTCCAACGCATACTCTTATTCTTACCCTGTCGGGGAAGGGCTGACCTACACCCGCTCGGAAGGGAAAAACAGTGCCGGCCTGCAAAAAGCCAACATCCTGACGTATTCGCCCAACACTGGTGTCTCCCCCATTATGGTATATGCCGACTCCCAACTGTATGGCAGCCAGGCAACCATCACGAATGCGGTGAAATATTTGGAAAATCAGGGCAAAACCGTCATCGGTGGCACCAATGCCGACTTTTTTGTTATGTCCAGCGGCATTCCGATCGGCCTTGTTATCGACGAGGGTGAACTGATCTCGTCGGATGCCTGGCAGTATGCGGTCGGCTTTAAGGCCGACGGCACCGCTGTGATGGGCCGTCCGACCATGAATATGACGGTGTCAGGCGATTCCGGCACGGTATCGGTTTCCTACTTCAATAAAACGCGCACAACGGCAGGCGCTTACCTGCTTGACCGCAATTATGACGACTCCACCCATTTTTCCGCAAACGGCTCCTATATCGTGCTGGAACGCGTGGATAACACCCCGGTCACGGTCAACCATTCGGTCAAACTCAAGGTAGTCAGCAAGGGCACTGGCGACAGCCCGCTGAGTATCGCGGACAACCAGATGATACTGACCAAATCCGACGGTGCCAATGTCCCCTCTTGGGTGGACTTCCCGGTAGGCGAGGAGGTAACGCTCTGGGTCGGCGCCAATGACGGCAACTGGGCCGAAGTGGAATATGCTGTGGGCGCCAAGCTGCTGATCGACAACGGCAGCGTCACCACCTCCGGCATTGACGGCGCATCGTCGAAGCGTGCGCGCAGTGCGGTCGGCGTCAAGGCGGACGGCACGGTTGTGCTGTATGAAATCGACGGCAACCAGTCCTCGCACAGCGTTGGCCTGACCGCTGCCGAACTCGGCAACGAACTGGTTGGCCTGGGTTGTGTGCGTGCGGTCTGTCTGGACGGCGGCGGTTCTTCTGCAATGGCGCTGCGTAAGCCGGGCGAAAGCACGGCTTCGCTCATCACCAGCCCGTCGGACGGCTCGCAGCGCGCCTGCGCCAACTACATTTTCTTTATCAACAACGTTCCTGCAGACGGGATAACCGCCCATGCGGTCCTCACGCCGAGCTACCGCTATCTCATGCCCGGTGCCTCGACGTGGTTCTCTGTCAATGGTGCGGATGCGTCTTACGGCCCGGCAGAAGCACCGACCGACCTGACCTATACGGTGTCGGGTGATCTGGGTACGGTCAATGGCCAGACCTTTACCGCCGGCATGAATCCCGGCAGCGCTACCATCACCGGAACAAACGGCGTGGTGGAAGGTGCCATGATGGTGTGCATCACCAACGACATCCAGTCCATTACCTTGCAGAGTGATGGCAAGGATATCAGCTCGGTTTCCGTCAAGCCCGGCCAGAGCATGGATGTGGACGGCATCGCGTATCACCTTGGCCAGAAGATGGCCTCTGCCGACACCTCGTTTACTTGGAATGTATCCGGCAACATCGGTACGGTGGACGCGAGCGGTGTGTTCACCGCGGGCAGCAGCATGGCAAGCGGCACGCTCACCTGCTCCTATGGCAACACCAGCAAATCTATCCCCGTCAATGTCGGTATGGGAGATCCGCAGGATGCAAAAACCGTAGTCGATTTTGAGAGTAACCAGCCTTGCACCGCAACGGACGGCGTCACGCTGTCCACTGTGACCGATTACACCGAAGTTGCACGCGGCAGCGGCTCACTCAAGGCCGCTTATGACAGCAGCAAAGTGCTGACGGCCACGATTTCCGTACCGCAGACCGACGTGTCCGCCATGTCCTATCTGACGCTTTGGGCGCGCGGGGAAAATGTGCAAAGCACGCTGACCGCAGTCTTTACCGGCGCGGAAGGCAACGAACTGACCGCACCGCTCTCCGCTGCAACCACAAGCAGCTGGAAACAGCTGACCGCCACCATCCCAGACGGTGCGCAGACGCTGACCGGCATTCGCTTCGAGCGCAATGGTGCGGGCGCTTCCGATGCTGCGCTCTATCTGGATCAGATCGTTGTATCGGCTGACCACGCCGTCACCAACACGGATGCACCGGCCGTCAAGCTGAATAACACGTCTGTGACGGTCAATGCCAATTCTTCTGCCACCCTGACCGGCACGGCCACCATGGAAAACGGCAAGTATCCGGCGCGTGCATCCAATATTCAGGTCAAAGTAGATGGGAAAGTGGTTTCCGGCGCGGCCAGCATGAGCGGTTCGACCCTGTCGGTCACCACCGGCACGCTGAGCGAAGGCACACATTGTGTCACGATCAATGTTTCGGATGATGCAGGAAACTGCGCACGCGTCTCGGCCACGGTGACGGCAGGCAGCGCGAAAAACGTGTTTGCCGACACTGCCGCCCACTGGGCGCGCGGCTATGCTTCGCTCCTCAACGAAAACGGCATCATGAAGGGTGAAACCGGCAGCGATGGCAAGAGCTATTTCAATCCCGACCGCAACCTGACCCGCAAGGAATTCGCGGTCACCATGGCGCGCCTGCTGGGTCTGGACACCTCCCACACCGACGCAATGGACTTTGCCGATGACAGCGCAATCCCCAGCTGGGCGCGCGGCGCGATCTACGCCGTCTCGCAGGCGGGCATCATGCAGGGTTCCAGCAACGGTGGTGCGCTGTACTTCAACCCGGATGCTGCCATGACCCGTGCTGAGGTCATGACCGTCATTGGGCGCTGCCTGCCGCGCGGCTATGCCGCCGCAGCGCTCAACTATGCTGACGCAGCCTCCATCCCCTCCTGGTCAGCGGAACAGGTTAAAACCTGCGTATCTGCCGGTATCATCGGCGGTTATACGGATAACACCCTCCGTCCGCTTGGTAAAATCACCCGCGGCGAGATCGCCAAGATTTTGGCACTGTTCTAATCCATTTTTGCATTTTACCGCCCTGTGCCCCTCTGGCGCAGGGCGGCTTTGCATCCCGCTTGACAGGGCTCGGCCACCATGCTATACTATTTTTCAACAACTGCATCCACCCGGATTTTTATCGCCGGATAAAAATTTGAGCGTCATTCATTCCATCGCAGGCCTTTGAAGATGGAACGTCTGACGCTTTTTTTCAGTCTCAGGAGGAAACCATGAATCAGACCGCAAACCTGCGTACGTTCGGCCACTATGCGTGGCTGAACATCCTCGGCATGATCGGCATTTCCTGCTATATCCTTGCCGATACGTTTTTTGTCTCCCTCGGCACCGGAGCAACCGGCCTTGCCGCACTCAATATTGCCATCCCTGCATTCAATTTGCTCAACGGGCTGGGGCTGATGACCGGCGTGGGCGGTGCCACGCAGTTTTCCATCTGCAGCGCACAGAAAGATACCTTCGGCGCCGACCGCGCGTTTACCCACGCAGTTTTTCTCGGCCTCTCTATCGGTGTCCTGTTCCTGCTGCTCGGTGTATTCGGCGCAGCGCCGCTTGCCCGCCTGCTGGGTGCAGACGCGGAAACTTTCCCGCTGACCTCGGTCTATCTGCGCACACTGCTTAGCTTTTCTCCCTTTTTTGTGATGAACAATGTGCTGCTTGCCTTTGTCCGCAACGACGGAGACCCCGGACGCGCCATGCGCGGCATGGTGATCGGCAGCCTGTCCAATATCGTTTTCGACTATCTGTTCATCTTCCCGCTCGGCATGGGCATGTTTGGCGCAGCGCTTGCCACCGGCGTATCCCCCATCATCAGTATCCTGCTGCAAATCGGCCATCTGCACAAGCCATCGCGCGGCTTCCATCTGCTGCGCATCCGTCCGCAGATCGGCAAGCTGCCTGCATTGTGCGCCCCCGGACTGTCCTCGCTGATCAGCGAAGCTTCTTCTGGTGTGGTGCTGCTGCTGTTTAACCTGATCCTGCTGCGTCTGGCGGGCAACACCGGTGTCGCCGCCTACGGCATTATCGCCAATCTCGCGCTGGTCGCCATCGCCATTTTTCAGGGCCTTAGCACCGGTATGCAGCCGTTGGTCAGCCATAGCAGCGGCCAAAACGATTCCGCTGCGCTGCACCGCTTGTTCCGTTACGGCATCGTGACGGCGTTAGGCATCGCTACGGTGCTATATCTGCTGGTCTTTTGCTTTGCCACGCCTATCGCCGCAGCGTTCAACAGCGCGGGCGACCCTGTGCTGGCGGGCTATGCAGTGCCTGGCCTGCGCATTTACTTCCTTGGCTTCTGGTGCGCAGGACTGAACATCGTTTCCGCTGCGTTTTTCAGCGCGTCCGGGCATACTGCGCCCGGTTTTGCCATTTCGCTCGTACGCGGTGTGGCTGCAATTCCACCCATTCTATTCGCGCTGGCGGCCCTATTCGGCGTCACCGGGGTTTGGGCCGCGTTCCCGGCGGTCGAAGCCGTGACGGCCGTCCTGACGCTTGTATGTATCCGGCGCGCATTCTCCTCCAGCAGAATATAAAAGCAGGCCTTCGGGGATCCCCGAAGGCCTGCTTTGTATCCACTTGTATTACAGCGCATTCACCAGAGATTTGAACAGCTTACCGCGCTCCATAAAGTTTTTGAAACGATCAAACGAAGCGCTTGCCGGACTCATGATGACCACATCGCCCTCTTCGGCGCGCGCCGCTGCTTCACGCACTGCGGTTTCCAGATTCTCTACCTCCAGAATGGGCGGATGCTCACCCTCGACCGCGAGCACGCAGTCGCGGATTTTCGGGGCCGTCGCGCCGGTTACCAGCAACAGCTTGACATGCTCGCAAATTGGCTCGCCCAGCACGTCATACGGAATGTGCTTGTCATAACCGCCCGCGATCAGGATCACCTTCTGCTGGAAAGACTCCAGCCCTGCAATCGTGCGCGTCGGGCTGGACGCGATCGAGTCGTTATAATACTTCACGCCGTCTTTTTCGCGTACAAACTCAATGCGATGTTCCACACCGCCGAAAGTAGTTGCCACCTCGCGGATGTCATCATCCGAGGCATAGCCTTGCACGATCGCCGCTGCCATCATCATATTGTACACGTTGTGCGCACCGGGAATGCGGATATCTGCCGCCGGCATCAGCTCACGCCGCACGCCGTTCTCCGCAATATAGATCACGTCATCCTTGAGGAACACGCCGTTGGCCAGCTCCTGCTTTTTGCTCGTGCAGAACAGATTGCCCGAAGCGTGCAGCGTGCGCGTGACCTCATCATCCAGATTGAGCACCAGCCGGTCATTCTCGGTCTGGCTGCGGTAGATTGCTGTCTTCGCCTGCACATACTCATCGAAATCCTTGTGGTAGTCCAGATGGTTGGGCGTCAGGTTGGTGATCGCTGCCACATGGGGCGAGTGCTTCATCCCCATCAGCTGGAAAGAGGAAAGCTCCACAACCGCAAGGTCGTCCGGCTTCATTTCGCTCACCCGCGGCAGCAGAGGCGTACCGATATTGCCACCCAGATGCACGGTATAGCCCGCGTGCTTGAGGATCTCACTGACCAGTGTCGTGGTGGTTGTTTTGCCGTCCGAACCGGTAATGCCGATGATCGGACACGGGCAAACGGCGAAAAAGAGTTCCATCTCACTGGTGATCTCCGAGCCGCGCTCACATGCTTTTTCCAGAAAGCGCGGATGCACCCCCGGCGTGCGGAAAATCACGTCTTCATCCAGCGCATCCAGATAGTGATCCCCCAGCACAAAATCCACGCCCAGCGTGGCCAGGGTGGCATAGCTGTCCCCCAGTTCGGTCGGGTCTTTTTTGTTATGTACGGTCACCCGGACGCCCGCTGCGCGCAGCATACGGATGAGCGGCATATTGCTCACTCCGGCGCCGATGACCCCGACCCGCTTATCCGACAGGCCGCCAAAATATTGTTCTAAAGCTGTCATAATATGCGTACACCGCCTTTTTCACAGGTTACAGTATACAGGATTTTTGTCTATTTTGCAAGTCCGGTTTGACGGGGACGTTTTTTTGCGGTATACTGAATGTCGTGACTGGTGCAGACGGTCGCGTGCCTGACGGCATGAGGAAAGTCCGGGCTGCACAGGGCAAGGATAACGGATAACGTCCGCCGGGGGCGACCCCAGGAATAGTGCAACAGAGATATACCGCCTTACCGTTGCGGTCACGCATCAGTAAGGTAAGGGTGGAAAGGCGAGGTAAGAGCTCACCGCGCCCCATGGTGACATGGGGGGCCTGTAAACTCTATCCGCAGCAACGCCGACAGGGACCATGGTTTGCCCGACCGTCCCGACCGGCGGCTTGAGGCGCGCGGCAACGCGCGTCCCAGATAGATGACCGTCCACGACAGAACCCGGCTTACGCACCAGTCATTCTATAAAATAAGTTGCGGGTTTTCTTTTATTTCTAATGAATTAGCCGTTTTATAATATATATTTGTTCTCACAAAAATTTGCTTGTCAGTGGATTTGTCAGTAAAATTGTGAAAAAATGAGCCCCTCCGGTTACTCGCCGGAGAGGCTTTCCTGTGTTCAAATTGAACACCGTTATTTCACGGCAGCGGCCAGCTTCTTGACCAGATCGTCACCGTACCGGTACTGCATCAGGTATGCCATCGTCTCCGCTGTCAGGCCCGCGGCTCGCTGCACCACTTCCAACGCCTGCTGCGTTTCCTCATCGACCGCAATATCGCCCGGCCGCGTCATCGGCGCGACGATGCCCGGCACCTTTGTCTTGGCATCATACGTCACGCCGTACCCTGCCTGCGCCAGATCCGCCAGCTGGACATAATTGCTGCCTGCTTTCTCGATCACATCACAGGTGTAATTCTTGCCGTCAATGCAGACGGTTTTCTTTTGGGTCACTTCGTCGTCCTCCTTCTGAACCGTTTTGCCGAAGCCTTCCGCCACACCGTCCGCAATCGCGTGCGCAATGTCGTAAAACTTCGTCTTGTATAGCTTCATATCGTCCGCATCGTCCACAAAGCATGTCTCGATCAGCGCGTGGCTGATACCCTTGCGGTGCACGGTGTTCATCACCAACAAATCGCCGCGCCGCTTGATGCCCCGACTGGTAAAGCCCAGCGCCGCAATACGGCGGCAGATCGCCTGCTCCACCGTAATGCCGGTCTCTCCGGTATGCACCAACACCTCCACGCCCGTGGTTTTGCCGTTGCCCTTCGGGTCGTTTGCCGCTGCGTTGAGATGCAGCTCGATCACATAGCCCACGCCGGACAGGGGCAGACTACCGCCATTCTTCAGCACTTTGTAGGCATCGTTCTTCTGGTCGTACATCACGACCTCAAAACCGTAATTGCGCAGCAGCGGCGCAACGGCGGTCGCCATGCGGCGCGTCTCGACAGCTTCCGTGTAGCCGCAGCCGACTGCGCCGGAATCATAGGGACTACCGCCGTGCCCTGCAATCAGTAAAATTTTCATACGCTCTCCTCTCTGGGACAAAGAAAACGCCCCGCCTTGACTTTGGCGGGGCGCGTGGTATAATATCTTATACAAGGGACGCTGTCGGCAGACGGCTGACCCAAAATCAGTTGTTACAAAGTAACCGCTTCATTTGGTCGTGAGGGCGGTTACTTTGCATTTATGGTCAAAATATGTAGCAATAGGATTGCACATA
>CALWEB010000182.1 GCA_944376955.1 uncultured Agathobaculum sp.
GAGCAGGAGGACATCCTATGGAATCCAAAAAGTTAGAAAAACCTCGTAAAAATGGCGCTTTTTCAACACGTCAGGCCGTGACGAAACCGGATGAAGAGACCGGCGGGGTGTTCCCGACGATGAAGCCGCTCAGCACCGAGCAATAAAAACGCCTTGTAAAGCCTGGACGGTGCGTTCAGGCTTTTGGAATTTCAAATAAAAGGGAAGGAACAGGACATGGACCGCGTGAGACTTTGGGGACGGAGAAGAGGGCGACGTCCCGCCATGCACGCCGCGATGGTGATTGCATTGGGCTTTCTGATCATCATTCTGACGGGTGCGGTGCTGCTGACGCTGCCCGTATCTGCCCGGACTGGGCAGCCGACGGATTTTCTGGACGCGCTGTTTACCGCAACATCCGCCACTTGTGTAACCGGTTTGATCACGGTTGGGACGGCGACGCACTGGTCTGGCTTTGGACAGGTTGTGATTTTACTGCTCATCCAGATCGGCGGACTGGGCTTTATGTCGCTGGCGTCCATTGCTTCGTTTCTCACCCGTCGCACCATCACACTGCGCGAGCGCATGGTGATGAGCGCGGGGCTTAACCTGACGGAAAACGCTGGTATCGTCCGTCTGACCCGCCGTGTGCTGTTTGGCACGCTGGCATTTGAGGGGGCGGGTGCTGTACTGCTGGCAACGCGGTTTATTCCGCGCGCGGGGCTGTGGCAGGGCATTAAAATGGGTGTATTCCATTCGGTATCCGCTTTCTGCAACGCCGGTTTTGATTTGGTTGGTACACCGGATAATCCGTTCGCGTCGCTTACGGGATATACGGATGATTTTGTCGTCAATGTCACCATCATGGCACTGATTGTGATTGGCGGACTGGGCTTTTTCGTCTGGGGTGACATCTGGGATAACAAGCGCCGCTTTCGACGTCTGCGGCTGCACACCAAACTGGTGCTGGTGACGACCGCACTGCTGCTCTGCGCAGGTTTTTTGTTGACGCTGCTCTTTGAGTGGGGCAATCCGCAAACACTGGGCGCAATGCCGGTGCAGGATAAGCTGCTCGCAGCAGCATTCCAGTCGGTGACATTGCGCACGGCGGGCTTCAATACGATTGATCAGGCGGCACTGACCGGCCCGTCGCAGGCGGTTGCCTGCCTGCTGATGATGATCGGCGGTTCGCCGGGTTCGACGGCCGGCGGCATCAAAACCGTGACGGCGGCGGTGCTGGTACTCAGCGCGATCTCGGTGCTGCGCGGAAAGACAACAGTTTCCGCTTTCGGCCGCACGATTGTTTCGCGCAGCATCATGAACGCGGTCACGATGATGATCGTAGGCGGTACGCTCAGTCTGACGGGCGCGTGTGTAATTTCTTATTCGGAGGGCGCACCGTTTGGCATGTGCCTGTTTGAAGCGGTGTCGGCTTTTGCAACGGTTGGCCTTTCGATGGGGCTGACGCCCACGCTGCACACGCTTTCCCGGCTGATTTTGATTTTACTGATGTATTTGGGGCGTGTAGGCGTGCTGACGTTGGGCGTTGCGGTGCTGATGCGGCACCGGGAGCCGCCCAAAATGCAGTACCCGGATGCGGATGTGATGGTAGGATAAACGGATTTGGCGGTGCTCCTGAAAGCGGGAGCGGCGGCAATCGGATCATACAGAGGAGATTTGGCAAATGAAATCCTTTTTGGTCATCGGCTTGGGCCGGTTTGGTTCGGCTGTGGCACGGGAGTTGGCTTCGCTCGGGCAAGAGGTGCTTGTGCTGGACGAAGATGAGGAAAATGTGCAGCACATTGCAGACGATGTGACGCAGGCGATCCGCGGCGATGCGCAGGATGAAGCAGTGCTGCGATCGGTCGGCGCGCGTAATTTCGATTGCTGCATTGTCGCCGTGGGTACCGATATGGAAGCGAGCATCCTGATCACCGTGATGCTCAAGGAGATGGGCGCAAAGTATGTCGTGGCCAAGGCGCAAAGCCCAGTCCATGCCAGGGTGCTGGAGCGCGTCGGGGCAGACCGCGTGGTGCTGCCGGAGAGCGAAATGGGACAGCGCTTGGCGCAGCGTCTGGTGCGCACCAACGTAGTCGATTACATTGGCGTGTCGGATGACTTTTCCATTCTGGAGATCCACCCGCCCAAAAGTTGGATTGGCCGCTCGCTGGGCCAGCTGGGCGTGCGCGCACGGTTTCAGATCAATGTGTTGGCGATCCGGCACGGTGAGGGCGGTCATGTGGACGTCACGCCGCAGGCGGGTCAAGTGATAGGGGCGGACGATCTGCTGATTGTCATCGGCACGAATGAAAATGTCGATAAGCTGGTGGAGCTGCATTGATTACGATCGAAAGCCGTCAAAACAGCGCGCTGCGGCATCTGGCGCGGCTGGGACGGGAGCGGAAATATCGCCGTAGCACGGGGGAAATGCTGTGCGAGGGCGAAAAGATGCTGGAGGAAGCGCTGCGGTCGGGCGTGCGGCCCAGCGTGTTGCTGGTGCGCGAGCGGGCAACGGAGAGTTTGCCGGACGGTTTGCTCGATCGCGCCGCGCAGACGGGCGCCGCGCTGTACCGCGCACCCGACGCACTGTTTGAGCTGGCAAGCGATGTGGAAACACCGCAAAACGTGATTTTTGCCTGCAAGCAGCCGCAGTGGACCGTGGATGCGCTGAATGGCAAAGCGCAGGTGCTGTTGCTGGACGGGCTGCAGGACCCGGGCAACCTTGGCACGATTTTACGCACCGCCGAAGCGTTTGCGCTCGGCGCCGTCGTATTGTGCGAGGGCTGCGCCGATCCGTTTTCACCCAAGGTCGTGCGCTCGACCATGGGGGCGGTGTTCCGCCTGCCGTGCGTGCGCTTGCCGCTGACGGAAGCTGTCGGGTATTTGCAGGCACAGGGGCTGCCGGTGTATGCCACCGCGCTGCACGCGGACAGCGTACCGTTGGGAGAGGTGCCGCTGGACCGCGCTGCGGTCATCATCGGCAGCGAAGGGCACGGCGTTACGCCGCAGGCGCTGACCTTATCCGACCAGCGTGTCATCATCCCGATGCGTGGGCGCGCCGAGTCGCTCAACGCGGGCGTCGCGGCGTCCATTGTGATTTATGAAATGACAAAATGAGGAGGCGTGCGGTATGTCCTCAAGGTTGAGTTATGTATGGCTGGCCACCCGACCTGGACTGGGCGCGGGCGTTGCTGCGGGGTTGCTGCGCGCATTCGGTTCCCCTGATGCCGTGTTCGCAGCCGACCGGGCAGCGCTCACAACAGCAAAGGATTGTCCGCTGCGCAAGGTGCAGGTAGATGCGCTGTGTGATAAGAATACCGACGAGGCCGAGCGCATTGTGGCACAGTGCGCCAAAGACGGCATCCAGATCATCACATTGGGTGACAGCGCCTATCCCGACCGCCTGCGTGCGATTGAAAACCCGCCGGTGGTGTTGTATGTGCGCGGCAAGTGGCCGGATTTTGATGTGATGCCGGGTATCGCCGTCGTCGGCACGCGTGAGGCGACCCCCTATGGCCTGCAAACCGCGGAACACATCGGCAGCGTGCTGGGGAAAGCGGGATTTATCACCGTCAGCGGCATGGCGCTGGGTAACGACGGTGCGGCGCATCGCGGTGCGTTGCGGGCTGGCGGCCTGACAGTTGCCGTACTTGCGGGCGGTGTGGATGTTTGTTATCCGCCGCAGCACCGCGGACTGATGGGGGATATTCTGCTCTCAGGCGCAATCGTCAGTGAATATCCGCCCGGCACCGAGCCGCGCGGTGAGCATTACCACGCGCGTAACCGCATCATCAGTGGTCTTTCGGTTGCAGCGGTGATTGTGGAAGCGCCGGGTTATCGCTCAGGCGCATTGATCACTGCGCGCGCTGCGCTCGATCAGGGGCGCGATGTGTATGCCGTGCCCGGTGCGCTCAATGCGCCGCAGTCGGCGGCTTGCAATGAATTGATTGAAAAGGGCGAAGCGGCGTTGCTGCGCAGCCCGGAGGTACTTGTGAGGACATACAGCGGGCTGCTGCACGCCCGGTCTGATGGCTACCGTACGCCGCGACCCATAAGGACACCGAAAAAGACACAACCGGCATATCCAAAGCCGAAGCCGGCGGAGAAAGTTGCGTCTGCGCCGTCCGGCGCGCTGCCGGACAGCCTTGGCGGCGACGAACGCCGCATCGCAGAACTGGTGCTGCAAGGTGTGGGTACACCGGAAGATTTGATCGAGCGCTGCGGACTGCCCGCGCCGCGTGTGATGAGCCTGATCACCATGTTGGAGATGGATGGTATTCTGCGCCGGGAAAAGGGCAGACTGGTGATGGGCTGTCAGTAAATGAACCTCGGCTGCCGCTGTGGCGGCCGAAGACGGAGGAAAAACATGTCGAAATTAGTCATCGTGGAGTCGCCCGCCAAGGCGAAAACCATTGGCAAATATCTGGGGTCGGGCTATGTGGTCAAGGCTTCGATGGGGCATCTGCGCGATCTGCCGAAAAAGAAAATGAGCGTCGATATCGAGCACGATTTCAAACCGGAATATGTGCCGATCGAGGGAAAAGATAAAATCATCAAGGAAATCCGTAGCGAAATCCGCAAGAGTGATTTCGTTTATCTCGCAACTGACCCTGACCGCGAGGGGGAAGCCATTTCCTGGCATATCAAGGAACTGTTCAAACTGAAGGACGAGGATTCCAAGCGCGTGACCTTCAACGAGATCACCAAGCCTGCGGTCAAATACGGCATTGAGCATCCGCGCGATATTGATATTGATCTGGTCAATGCGCAGCAGGCGCGCCGCATTCTGGACCGTATCGTGGGTTATGAGCTGTCGCCCTTTTTGTGGCGCAAGGTCAAGCGCGGCCTGAGTGCAGGACGTGTGCAGAGCGTTGCAACCCGTCTGGTCGTGGATCGTGAAAATGAAATTCGAGCCTTCCAGCCCGAGGAATACTGGACGATCGAGGCACTGCTGCAAACTGCGGAAGGCGGTAAGTTTACCGCGCGTTATTACGGCGACGCATCGGGCAAGGTAGAACTGAAAAATGAGGAACAGGCGCAGGCGGTCGTGAATGCGGTGACCGGCAAGCCGCTTACCGTAGGGGATATCAAGCGCGGCAAGAAAAAGCGCAGTCCCGCCCCGCCGTTTATCACCTCGACCTTGCAACAGGAGGCCAGCCGCAAACTCAATATGACGCCGCGCCGTACCATGAGTATTGCACAGGAGCTGTATGAAGGTATTGAGCTGGGCGAATACGGCCTGACCGGTCTGATCACCTACATGCGTACCGACTCGCTGCGTTTGGCGGATGAGGCCACGGCTGCTGCCGCAGGCTTCATCCGTGGCCGGTATGGCGATCAGTACTATCCCGGCAAGCCGCGCGTGTTCAAGACCAAGGGTAACGCGCAGGACGCACACGAAGCCATCCGCCCGTCGGACGTCAAGCTGTTGCCGGATGAAATCCGCCAGTACCTGACGCCCGATCAGTATAAGCTGTATAAACTCATCTGGTCGCGCTTTGTCGCCTGCCAGATGGCGGACGCGCTGCTCGACACGGTTTCGGCGGATATCGTGTGCGAGGGGCAGGTATTCCGCGCATCCGGCCATACCGTTGCGTTTCCGGGCTTTACCGCCGTTTACGAAGAAGGTACAGACGACGAGAAAAAGGGCGAT
>CALWEB010000183.1 GCA_944376955.1 uncultured Agathobaculum sp.
CATAGCAGTCCCTTGACAAGAAAACCGGCAGTCAGTATAATGAACAGTGTTCAAGATCGGTGAAAGAATTGCTTTCCGTTTTCAATTCCTTTTGGCCGAAGAATCCTGTCGGGAAGCAGTTGCATGAAAAAAGTTCCCACTTGTATGTGGGAACTTTTTATTCATCGGACTGAACGACGTTCAACTGGGCGGAGAAGAACCGTTCAGTAAAATTGAAATAGGACAAAGGAGGAAAATATGAAGCGTTATATCAATGCGGCATTGTTGTATGCCGTTTTCGCGATGGCAGGAGGTGTGTTTTACCGGGAACTGACCAAGCTGAACGGCTATACGGCCAAAACCACATTGGCTGTGGTACACACCCACTATTTTCTGCTGGGAATGATGCTGTTCCTGTTGCTGCTTCTGCTGGAAAAGAGCTTAGCATTTACCAATGCGAAAACTGGCCGGGTTCTGGTGTTTTATCACATTGGTCTGAATTTGACTGGCGTTATGTTGATGGTACGCGGTATGGTACAGGTGTTGGGGATTGCATTGTCTTCCGGCATGAATGCAGCCATTTCTGGTGTGGCAGGAATCGGGCATATTCTGTTGGGTGTCAGCATGGTGCTTTTGCTGGTGCAAATCAAACGCAGTATCCCGGAATAATAGGTTGGAACGCGTATCAGCAAAAGACAGGGAATCATATGGGCATATGGTGGTGCGGATCCGAAAAGAAGATTGCGGATTACATAAAGATGGGGTATAATTTTCCTATAATTGGTTGCATTGAAAAACAATGCAATAAGGAGGGTTATAAGATGAAACAAAAATGCAGGGCTTTGTTTGCGGCGGTGCTGTTCATGGCTGTTTTATTCGTTTCAGCGGGGGCATCCAGCTATGACCATTATGCGGATCAGTTGAAAGAACTAGGGCTGTTCCAAGGCACCAATCAGGGATATGACTTGGATCGCGCACCGACGCGCGCGGAAGCGGCAACCATGCTGGTGCGTCTGCTGGGCAAAGAGGACGCAGCGAAGGAATTGCAGTATACGGCTCCGTTTACCGACTTGAAAGGCTGGGAGAAACCCTATGTACAGTACTTATATGATCATGGCCTGACAACCGGGGCAACTGCCACAACCTTTGAGCCGCTGAAACCGTGTTCGGCACAAATGTATACCACCTTCTTACTGCGTTCGCTGGGCTACAGTGACGCGGAAGGCGCGGACTTTAGCTATGCACAGGCGATTTCGTTTGGCCGGTCGATTGGTTTGGTCAATGCGGCCAACTGCAATGAAAGCCGGTTCCTGCGCGATCATGTTGTAGCGATGAGTATGGCGGCGCTGGGCACTGAGATGAAGGGCGCGGATGATATGCTGCTGGAAAAGCTGGTCGAGGAAGGCGCGGTTGATGCAGCGGCGGCTGAGGAAGTACTGCGCCAGTTTGACAGTGACCAGCAGTCGATGGAAACGCCGGAGGAGCAGCAGCCGGTCGAACAACCCGAGGTGGAGCAGCCGGTTGACAGACCGGAAGAACAGCAACCGGTGGAAGAACCAGAGGAGCAGCAGCCGGTCGAGCAACCGGACGCGTCGGGTGACTATGTATCACAGGTCGTGGCGCTGGTCAACCAGGAACGTGCCAAGGTGGGGTTGCCTGCGTTGACCGTGGACAGCACGGCGCAGCAGGCCGCGCAGCTGCGTGCAGAGGAGATTGTGCAGTCTTTCTCGCATACGCGCCCGGATGGATCGTCCTGCTTCACCGCCCTGCAGGAGATGGGTGGATCGTACAGAATGGTAGGGGAGAATATTGCTGCCGGCTATGCGACACCGCAAGCGGTTATGAATGGCTGGATGAATTCAACAGGGCATCGGGAGAATATTCTCCGTGATGGGTTCACGGCCATCGGCGTGGGCTATACCGTATCGGATGGCATGGCATACTGGGTGCAGATGTTTGTGGCATGATACGGTAGTAATCGTTCACTTATGGTTGTTTTGAAGAAAAAGGAGAGGGGTCACTGGGTTCCCAGTGATCCCTCTCCTTCCTATTTCGTGTTTTTGGGGTGTCAGCGATCCATGCCACAGGCGGTAGCCTGTTCGATCAGACAACGGTCAAGCTTGACCGTTTCGTACAGTCGGAAGCCGCCGGCGAAGTTATAGCAATCATACCCGTATCCCATGAGGATGCGGGTGGCGATATAGCTGCGCAGGCCGCTCTGACAGATCAGATAAACCGGTTTTCCCGTCGGGATTTCGTCCAACCGTTCGCGCAGAGCGTCCACTGGGATGTTGATAAAGCCGTCGATATGACCGCCGGCATATTCTTCTTCCGTGCGGGTGTCCAATAGGGTGACGCTGCCGTCACGGGGCAGATCGGCTTCGTCCTCCAGATACCATTGACGGACGATGCCGTTTTGGATGTTTTCGCTCATGAAGCCCGCCATATTGACCGGATCCTTGGCCGAGGAATAGGGTGGTGCGTATGCCAGATCAAGTTCGGCCAGATCGGTCGCTTTGAGTCCTGCGCGGATGGCGGTTGCCAGCACGTCAATGCGTTTGTCCACGCCCTCATATCCTACGATCTGCGCGCCCAACAGGCGGTAAGTTTGTTTTTCAAACACCACTTTCATGGTCATCAGCTTGCCGCCGGGGTAATATCCCGCGTGGCTCATCGGGGACAGAATGACCTTATCCACGGACAGTCCGGCTTTCTTCGCGTTGGTTTCGTTGACACCGGTGGCGGCGGCGGTCATTTCAAAGAGCTTGATCACCGAGCTGCCTTGACTGCCGTGATAGCGCTTGTCGTCCCCGCAGATATTGTCTGCGGCAATACGGCCCTGCTTGTTGGCCGGGCCAGCCAGAGAGATCAGCGCATTCTGTCCAGTGACAAAGTGCTGCACCTGTACGGCGTCGCCTACTGCGTAAATATCAGGCACCGAGGTTTCCATTCGATCATTGACGACGATGCTCCCCTTGATGCCGGTTTCCAATCCGGCTTCCTGCCCCAGATGGCTGTCCGGCGTGACACCGATCGCGAGCACCACCATATCGGCATGAAGCGGTGCGGCATCCTTCAGCAGCACATCTATGCCGCCGTCTTTTTCTGCAAAGCCTTCTACCGTGTGCCCCAGTGCAAGCTGGACACCGTGTTTGCGCATTTCTGCATGGATAAAGGCTGCCATTTCCGGGTCAAACGGATTCATCAGCTGCTTGGGACGCTGGACAATGGTCACTTCCATGCCGGAATGACGGAGGTTCTCCGCCATTTCCAAGCTGATAAAGCCGCCGCCTGCGAGTACTGCGGATTTGGGGTGGTGCGTGTCGATAAACTGACGGATGCGGAGGGTATCCTCCACCGTGCGCAGCGTAAACAGTTGTTCCAGTCCCACGCCGGGCAGCCGGGGCTGCGCGGGCTTTGCGCCCGGCGAGAGCAGCAGCTTGTCATAGGACTCTTCAAACGTTTCGTCAGTCTGCAAATTGGTTACAGAAACCGTTTTACGCTCCGGGTGCAGGGCGGTTACCTCATGATGCACCCGCATATCGACGCGGAACCGTTCATAAAAGCTTTCCGGCGTTTGCAAGGTCAACTCATTCGGGTCGGTGATTGTGCCACCGACATAATAGGGCAGGTCGCAGTTGGCGTACGAGATAAAGCCAGACCGCTCAAATACGACAATCTCCGCCTGTTCATCCCGCCTGCGGATGCGGGCTGCGGCGGTCGCGCCGCCGGCAACGCCGCCGACAATCACTACCTTCATGTTAACGTTCCACCTTTCCAGTATAGGACGAAATCCCGCCGATATTGGTTATGTTCGTATATCCCATCTGGGAGAGTGCGCCTGTAGCCTGCCGGCTTCTGGCGCCGCTCAGGCAATAGACGAAAAGCGGGGCATCCTTTGCGGGGACGATACCGACAACCTTCTCGATGGTTTGCAACGGTATGTTGCGGCTGCCGGGGATATGCCCCTGCCGGTACTCTTCCGGCGTGCGGACATCCAGCAACACAGCACCGGCGGTGTTGTGGTAGGTCGATACGCCTTCGTTGATATCAGGACCGCGTAAAAAATCAAATAATCCCATGTTCTACCTCCTGACGGCAGGCCTGATGTCCGCCGTGCGGACAAAATCATACGGTGCCTGTCGGTAAATTTGTATTTATAAGTATAGTATATCATATTTGTCGCTATTGTCTAGGCGGCATTTCACGGGCGGGATCGGATCGCTGTTGTGCAGTGCGCAAGCGAAGGTGTTGTTGTGGCTGGAAACACATCGAATAAAAAACAGCGGAACAGGCAAAAGCCTGTCCCGCTATTGGGTTTTTTATTGGTATGCAATGCGCTGAAAAACAGTGGTCTGCCGCAGCTGAAGTAGGACGGCATAAAACCTATGCCGTTTGAGGTGCAGCAGGTACCTTTCTGCATGGCTGTCGGTTATTTCTGCAGCCGACGGTACAGTTCGATGATCTGTTCGGAGAACAGGCGCGCAGTTTCCGACATGGCAAGCTGATCTTCAGCGAGAACCAGCGCCAAGCGGGTCAAGAGTCCGTTTTCGCTGTTCACTTCCTCTTGGATCAGGTCGAAATGCGCGTTGTGTGCCTGCAAATATTCCTCGTTTCCGCGCGCGATAGCGGCTTCCGCTTCGGTAAAGTTGCCGTCTTTGGCGTGCTCGATCGCTTCCAGATAGTCGCTTTTGGCCGCGCCGCTGAACGAAATCAGCTGGAAACAAGCCTGTTCAAGTTGTTCCTGTGTGATGGCCATTGTTATACTCCCATGATTTTTTTAATGTCGCCATAGACCTTCTTGCCGTCCATGGTGCCGTAAGCCATCATGTCGATGACCTCCACCGGCTTGCCTTCCGCGAGTTCCGCAATGCGGTTCTTGAGGTAGCGGATCTGCGGCCCGAGCAGGATGATGTCTGCCTTGCCGACATGCTCCCGCGCCTTGATTTCGCTGGCGGCCCATACGGTCATGTCGCAGCCGTCCTCTTTGGCGGCGGCAGCGATCCGGTCGCACAACATGCCGGTGGACATGCCCTGCGAGCAAAGAAGTAATACGTTCATAACTGGAATGCCTCCTCTTGTGAATGATATGAAAAATATGATATACTTACAGAAAAAAACAAACACGGCGGGGGTAGAGCAATGAATCTGATCGATTTGTCCAAACGGTATTTGCTCAATGAAACCGAACACCGGGTGCTGGAGTGTATTCTGAATGCAGTAGAGCATGGGGATGCAAAAATCAACATCCGCGCGATCGCACAGCAATCCTATGTATCGACGACGACTGTCATCAAGCTTTCCAAAAAGCTGGGCTATCAGGGTTACAGCGATATGATGTATTCGCTGCGCCGCCACTCTGAAGAGGAGCGGGACGCAGCGGCAGGTATCGACCTGACAAGCATTTTGGACACTGTGGACACAGCCTGCATTGAAGCATTTGCCGATGAGCTGCTACGTTGCCGAAATCGCTGCATCTTCATTGTCGGTTTGGGTTTTTCCACCATTGCGTCGTCGTATTTTATGCGCCGTCTGGCGACGCTCGGCATCTTGGCCTATGATGGGGCGCCGGTGGACATGATGCGGGGCGGAAACGAACCGAGCCTGACGATCATCCTGTCCAAAAGCGGGGAGACACGCGATCTGGTTGATATTGCGCTTCATGCACAGACGCTGCATCACAAACTGTATACGATCACCGCGCATGGGGATTCCACCCTGGCGCGGATGAGCGATAAGAGCCTGATCATCCGCACGGGCGGATCGGTTGCCTATAATGTGCCGGATTTCTTCATTGGCCGCACGATCATCCTGTTTGAGTACATCCTTTCGCGTCTGGTGGACCGTCTGCAACAGGAGAACTGACCGCCTTACCAACTGCATTTTATCATGCTGTGCGCGTACCCGCAACCGCCGCGCCCAAAACGGAAACATGTTTTTTATGCAGTTGACAAATTTTTTATT
>CALWEB010000184.1 GCA_944376955.1 uncultured Agathobaculum sp.
GATACCTTTCTCTTCGGTACTGCCATGGTGGATACACCTCCTACTCTATCTTCTTTATTTTTTATTCACGAACTTCAGTTGTGCTCGTCCTTATCGGAATCGAGCAGGGCGCGCAGCGCGGCAAAACGCGGATCGATCTGCTTGCTTTCGCAATCGCAATCAACCTTGTTGCGGTTAGCGCCGCAGTGCGGACAAATCCCCTTGCAATCCTCGCGGCACCAATAAGTCATCTGCACCTGCAGGATCAGCGCGGGAACCATCACATCCGCCGGGTCCACGCTGTCACCGGTCAGCACGAAAAGATCATCCTCTTCCTCCGCATCCGGATCATCCGTCAAGACTGTATCGACCTGAGCGGTAAGCAGGATATTCAGAGGTTTAAGACAGCGCGCGCAGGCGGTGGAATAGATCGTTTTGATCGTTCCCGTCAGCCGCAGTACGCCGCTTTCACCGGAAACCTCGCCGCTGATCTGAACCGGACTTTGAAACGGCTTGGCACCGTACAGAGTCTCTTCCCGCAGGTCGATCGTTTCAGAAAACGGAATCGACGCATGTTGGGAAGCGGTCAGTTTTTTTAAATCAATCTTCATGTCAACCTCACATGGTACTAAGATAGTATACTACACCCAATCCCGCTTTGTCAACCAAAAAATACGGCAAAAAGACGCATTTTTCTATCCGGTGCGGGCACTTCCCTTTTCCGGCAAAATGCGGTATACTGGATGCACTACCCCATTTTAGTTGCAGAAAAGGATATTGTATCTTGAGAGAATATTATATCACAAAAAACGACAGCGGGCAACGGCTGAACAAATTTCTTGAAAAAGCCGTGCCGCTTTTGTCCGGCGGCATGATGCACAAATGCCTGCGCCTCAAGCGCATCAAGGTAAACGGCAAGCGTACGGAAGCCGCTTACCGCCTATGCGAAGGCGATGCCGTGCAGCTTTACCTCAACGACAGCTATTTCGAAGTGCCGCGGGAAGAGGAAGCCTTCCGCCGCATCACGCAGCCGCAAGTCCGGATCGTTTACGAGGATGAAAACATCCTGTTGGCCGACAAAGCGCCCGGCATGGTTGTCCATGCCGACGAGCATGGTGACACCAACACCCTGATCGCACACATCCAGGCCTATCTTTTCCAGTCCGGCGCGTGGAATCCCGATGATGCCGCTTCATTTGCACCCGCTCTGTGCAACCGTATCGACCGCAACACGGGCGGCATTGTCATCTGCGCCAAAACCGCCGAGGCGCTACGAATCCTCAACGAGCGCATCAAAGAGCGCGAACTGGAAAAACGTTATCTGTGTGTGGTGCATGGGAAGCCCCAGCCGCCCGAAGGCTTAATCGAAAACTATCTGCGCCGCGATGAAAAACGCAAACAGGTGACGCTGCACAAAACACGCGTGCCTGGCGCGAAAACTGCAAAAACGCACTATCGCACGCTTGCAAACAACGGCAAGCTCTCACTGGTGGAGTGCGAACTGCTGACCGGACGCACCCATCAGATCCGCGCGCACATGGCGTCCATTGGCTGCCCGCTGCTCGGAGATGGTAAATACGGTACAAACGAGTTAAATCGACCTTACGGCGAATCCGGTCAACTATTGTATGCCTATTCCCTCTCCTTCCACTTTTCGCAGGACGCGGGCGTGCTTTCCTATCTGAACGGCCGCACCTTCCGCGTTTCGCATATCCCCTTTGTTGAGAAGTATTTCCCGGCCTATTCCATTCGGTAAGCAAAAAGGTAGACACGCAAACGTGTCTACCTTTTCTTTTATCATTGTAGCCATGATGGTTTTTCGCGCATTCGCACGCCTGCGGCAATGCCGAGCGCGGCGTACATCGTTACCACCGAAGTACCGCCGTAAGAGAAGAACGGCAGCGTCAAGCCCATAACTGGCAGCAAGCCGATGTTCATAAAAATGTTCATAAAAGTTTGGAACAGGAACATACCGCCCACGCCCACTGCGAGCAACGCGGAAAACGTGGTAGATGCCCGGTAAGAAACATAGAACAGGCGCAAGATGAGCAGAGCCAGCAAACCGATGATCAACATACAGCCGATAAAACCCAGTTCCTCACCCGCAACCGAAAAGATATAGTCGGTCTGGTTTTCCGAAACCAACTGCATCTGCGTCATCGTGCCGTGTGTCAGTCCTTGACCGGAAAACTGACCCGAACCAATGGCAATTTTGCCGTAAGTTGCCTGCATCGAAGCATCTGTATCAATCGACGGATCGAACAGCACCAGAATACGGGTTTGCTGATAACCCTTCAAAATAAAGTTCCAAACGATTGGGATGCTGACGATCCCGATGCCAAACCCTGCCCCCAGCCATTTGAGCGACAGGCCTGCGGCAAACAACATGATCAGCGCAATCATAAAATACTGGATCGCCATGCCGGTATCGCCCGAGGCGATAACCACCGCACCCATCATAATCAGCGTGTGCAGGCCGATGACAAACAGCCCACGCCACTCACTGATGTGTTCCTTAATCTCTGAAATGTGTGCAGCAAGCGTAAAAATAAAAATCAGCTTGCCCAACTCGCCCGGCTGCAAACTGGTGGGACCCAGATCGAGCCATGCGCGCTGGCCATTGACCTCCATGCCGAGCGGTGTGAACAGCAGCATCTGCAGGCAGATGTTGACGATGACAAAAATCTTCCACCAGCCGCTCATACCCTCCAGATCGATCAGGCTCATCACCACAAACGCGCCAAGACCCATGATAACCGCCACAGCCTGAATAAACAGATTGCGGGTGCTGCCATCCAGCGCCGTCACCGGGTTGAGCGTTGCCGAATAAATCAGCACCATGCCATATCCCGAACAGACCAGCGCCAATATTGCCAGATACAGGTCGGTATTCTTAATATAATGCGTGATCGTTTTGAAAACGTCCATGCCGACCCTCCTTTTTGCAGAAAATTTTGTACGCTTTATATCATACCACAACGCGCCCTCTTTTTCGAGTCACAAATTCGGCAAATTTTTCACCGCATTCGCTGGAAAACTGTGCAGAACATTGTTATAATAAGGTCACTGTGTAAAATTTACGGGAGGAACTGCTATGTTATCCGATATTGAAATCGCACAGGGCTGCCAGATGCGCCCGATCACCGAAGTCGCTGCATCCGCTGGGCTGGATGCGGAAGATCTGGAATTATACGGAAAATACAAAGCCAAGCTGTCTGCTGACGTCTGGAAAAAGACGGCCGGTCAGCCGGACGGCAAGTTAGTGCTGGTCACTGCCATCAACCCCACCCCTGCGGGCGAAGGCAAGACCACTACGACTGTCGGCCTCGGTCAGGCAATGGCCAAGCTCGGCAAAAAGGCCATGATCGCACTGCGCGAACCGTCCCTTGGCCCGGTGTTTGGCATCAAGGGCGGCGCTGCCGGCGGCGGCTACGCACAGGTTGTCCCGATGGAGGACATCAACCTGCACTTCACCGGCGATATGCACGCGATCACGGCAGCGAACAACCTGCTCTGCGCCATGCTCGACAACCACATGCAGCAGGGCAATGCACTGGGGATCGACCCACGCCGTGTCATCTTCACCCGCGTCTTGGATATGAACGACCGCGCCCTGCGCAATATTACCATCGGTCTGGGCGGCAAGGTCAACGGCGTGCCACGTGAAGACCACTTTATGATCACGGTCGCTTCCGAAGTAATGGCCATCCTGTGCCTTGCGTCCGATCTGGAGGATCTGAAAAAGCGCTTCGGGGATATTCTCGTCGCCTATTCCTATGCTGGTAAGC
>CALWEB010000185.1 GCA_944376955.1 uncultured Agathobaculum sp.
TGCGTCGGTATGTGCCAGCATTCTCGAAAAAAAGCCGCTTATTCATAAGAATAAGCGGCTTTTTTGATGAGCGGAATTCAAATTGATTTAGTTTTTCCCTCTCTCCTTGCGACTGTGAATACAGAAAAGATGGCGTGGTTCCGCAATCTCCACTGCACCCTAGCTTATTTTACAGATGCAAACCGTCCACCCAAGCTTTTAAATCGGATTCGGACATACGGCCATTTAGCATTCGCCCATCCACCATTTTGGCACCAGGGGCACTGCTTTGTAAGCCGGACGCCGACTTGCCCAGCCCGCTGCCACCGGATGTGGCAAAGAGAATAATGGTCTTGCCGGAAAAATCGTAGTGCTCCAAAAACGTATTCACGATAGTGGGTGCCACATACCACCAGATAGGAAAGCCCAGAAAGATGACATCGTAATCCGCAATCCGTGCATCCGTATCCGCCAACGCCGGGCGGGATGCTTTGTTTTTCATTTCTATACTGCTGCGAGAATTTGAGTCCATCCAGTTCAGATCGGCACGGGTATAGGGTACCGCAGGTTTGATCTCGTAAAGATCGGCTCCCGCAGCCTTTGCCAAGACTTTCGCTGCTTTTGCAGTGGTTCCACTGGCCGAAAAATAGGCAACTAATGTTTTTTTCATCGCGACCTCCTCCTTCTTCCCTATTGTAATCCGCAGCACATGAAATGTAAAATACCTATTCTTTACCTATCAATATGCTCAATAGGCATTTTATCTTGCTTTCTTTTATAAAAGAAAAACGACTCAGCCTTTCACCTGAAAAAAACTATGAGCAGCGCCGGCCGCATAAAGCAATGGACCAAAGGCAGGACATCAGCCCACAAGAACGCCACTGCCTGACTGATCAACCATGTTACGGAAAGTTTGGATATTACTTCAAAAAAACCCCAATATAAATGCTAAATCCACATTAAAATGCAGAAACACAGCGCACCGAAACGTTTTTCTGGGGTAGAATATGCCTATATACCGCTTTTTATGGAGGAAAAAGATGAACGGAACAATGTATGGGTATATACGGGTATCAACCAAAGAACAAAATGAAGCCCGGCAGCTGACCGCCATGCGGGAATTTGGAATTGCCGCAGAAAACATGATTGTGGAAAAGCAATCCGGAAAGGATTTTCATCGGCCACGATATAAAAACATGGTAAGACACCTGCACGCTGGTGATGTGTTGGTGGTCAAGAGCATTGACCGCCTAGGCCGCAATTATACGGAAATTCTCGAACAGTGGTCCTATCTCACCAAAACACGGAACGTGGCCATTGTCGTGTTGGACATGCCATTACTGGATACGCGTCAGGGACGCGACCTGACAGGAACGTTAATTTCCGATATCGTGCTGCAGCTGCTTAGCTATATTGCGGAAACCGAGCGCCACAATATCCGCCAGCGGCAGGCAGAAGGTATTGCAGCTGCAAAAGAACGCGGAACGCAATTTGGCCGCAGGAAAATTGCCATGCCCCAGAGTTTTGCCAATTTAGCCATGGGATGGAAAAACGGAAAAATTTCATCCCGCGCAGCAGCACAACAGTTAGGCGTTTCCTATCAAACTTTTTTGCGCCGGGCAAAGGAATTTTGCGAACATTCAGCAGTTTAATTTGACATAAAGAAGGGGATTCCCATTGCAATGGGAATCCCCTTCTTTTTATATGCCCATCTGGCGTATGGATTCAAAAAAATACGCTGTTACACAAAGTATAGGTTGTGTAACAGCGATAAAATCCCAATGTTTTCTGCATCTGGTAAAATAATCGGCCGCTTTTTCAGGAAGTTAAGCCCTTCTTATAAAAAAATCTAAATTGGGTTCTCGTTCCATAATTTATACTTTTAGTCACATTTTTACAAATGTTAACAAAACATTTAGAGAGAGGTTCAGCATCTGAATGGCACCAAAACAGAACGAAAAATGTATTCGAAACACGACAATTAAAGTGCGTCTTTATCCTACGCCAGAACAGGCTGTGCTGTTTGACAAAACATTTGGCTGCTGCCGGTATCTCTGGAACCAAATGCTCGCAGATGAAGAGCGATTCTACCATGAAACTGACATGCATTTCATCCCCACCCCAGCCAAATATAAGGCGGGTGCGCCTTTTCTCAAAGAGGTGGACAGCGGTGCGCTTGCCGCCGTTCATCAAAATCTTCGCAAAGCTTTTCAGCACTTCTTCGACAACCCTTCCTCTTATCGGCATCCCACCTATAAAAAAAAGAAACACTGCAAAAACAGTTTCACAAGCTATTGCCAATACTACCCTTCCGGGAAAGGCGCAAGCATCTATCTGACACAGGACGGCATCCGGCTTCCCAAAGCCGGGATTGTAAAAGCCAATCTGTACCGTAAGCCATTACACTGGTGGACATTGAAATCAGCCACGGTGAGCAAAACCCCGTCCGGCAAGTACTTCTGTTCCCTGATGTTTGAATATGCCGAAAAACCGGTCGCATTGGTGCCGCCAACACCCGAAACCACCTTGGGTCTCAATTACTCCCTCTCCCATTTTTACATTGACAGCAACGGCCGTGCCGCCGATGCGCCGCACTGGATGCAGCAGTCGCAGGACAAATTGATCCGGATGCAGCAAAGGCTTACACGAATGCAGCGCGGCTCGCACAATTACGATCAGCAGCTGCTAAAAATCCAACGTCTGCATGAGCACATTGCCAACCAGAGAAAGGACTTCGTACATAAGGAAAGCCGGCGGATAGCCAACGCATGGAATGCCGTATGTATCAAGGACACCAATCTGGTGGAAATGGCCCAGCAGATCAAGCTGGGTAACATTATGGACGCCGGCTACGGAAAGTTCCGCATCTGTCTGCAATACAAGCTGGAACGTTTGGGAAAGCCCTATATCGTTGTCGAAAAATATTTTCCTTCCGCGAAAACCTGCCACCGCTGCGGCAGTGTGAATGAGGCGCTTTCCCCAAACGCAAAACGCTGGATTTGTCCTGCCTGCGGTGCGGTACATGATCGCGGAAAAAACGCTGCGATCAATCTGCGTGACAAAGGGCTGGAACAATATTACGGCACATGAGAGCAACGCGTCCCCGCCTGCCCCCCTGTATCACCATACCGGCTGGGACACCGGTGTATGCCCACAGCAAACGTCCGGGAGCGTTGATCGGATCGGAGGAAAACGATCCTCCGATGCGCTCAGCGTTTCCGACCAAAGCCGGTGGGAATAAAAGAAGGCAACCCGCGGTTCTGTACCTCGGTGCGCCCGAAGCCCGATTTTGTTTGCTTGCCAAGAAGACAGCATAGTCCATGAAAAGCGCAAAACAGGCTGTCCCCGCGTATTCAGCATAACAATATACACCCCCATTGGGGTAATCACCCTATTTTGTTTTCACCCGGCCGACGGGCCGGATGGAATAGCATAACACGCGCCAAGCGGTTCCGGTCAGTCCGGCCGGTTGTCCGAAACCCGGCGGCGCTCCAAGACCTGTGCTGGGGCAAAATGGATGGCCCCGTCACACTAATCAGATTTTAGGAGGAACCTGACATGCGAATCCAACACAACATTATGGCGATGAACGCCTACCGCAACTACAACACCAATACATCTGCCCTCTCCAAGAATCTGGAGAAGCTATCTTCCGGCTACAAGATCAACCGCGCAGGCGATGACGCGGCTGGCCTTGCGATTTCCGAGAAGATGCGTGCGCAGATCACCGGTCTGGAAACCGCCCAGAAGAACGCAAAGGACGGCATCTCCCTTGTGCAGACCGCTGAGGGCGCGCTGACCGAAGTACATGACATGCTCAACCGTATGGTCGAGCTGGCTACCCAATCCGCCAACGGCACCTACGACAACACCACCGACCGTGACAACCTGCAAAAAGAGGTTGACCAGCTGCTCGAAGAAATCAACCGCATTGCGGACTCCTCGAACTTCAACGGCATCAACCTGCTGGACGGCACCATGCAGTCGGGTGCTGATTTGACCACCACTGGTAAGTTTACCCTGCCCGAGGTTGGCACTGTGCTGGGCACCAACACAGTACTGCACAACGACGCCAATACCAATGCTGGCACAACCTTCTCTATTGACCTGCACAACTATACCTTCAGCAATGGCACTGGCGAGACGCTGAGCATCAAACTGGGCGATACCACCATTGATTTGGCTGGCTCCAACAGTGGCGCAATGGACGCCGATGCCATCGTCAACGCCCTCGTCACGGAGACAACCAATGTTAAGGTCAATGGCGCCGCGGTTACCACTGCCGGCAAGCTCCAGATCAACGGTCAGGACTTTACCATCACGGACGGCGGCAATGGCCGTTTGACCTTCACGCAGGATAAGGCTCCCACCACGGAAGCGGAAGAAGTAAACGGCGCGATGACCGTCACCCTCTCCGGTGCAGGCACTGCTGCCACCAATGCGGTATACAAGAGCCAGAACTACACGGCAGGCTCTGGCAGCGGCACCAACGCTTCCCTTTCCATCAAGGTTAACACCGGCAGCGCCACTGCCACCTACACCATTGGCAGTCTGGCGGATAACGCAACCGCGTCTGCGATTGCTACTGCTCTGGCCAGCGCCACCGACGGTGCCGGCAACAAGTTGAGCGACCTGTTTGATGTTGCTGTCAGCGGCACTGCATTTACCTTCACTGCCAAGACAGCAGGCACAAAGGCAGCCCAGATCACGGGTATTACCTATAACCAGGCGACAAACGGTAGCGGTAATACCGCAACCATGACCTCCGGCGTCGCTTCTACCTCGGCTGGTGCAGATGCAGGTGCTGCCCCCGGCACCGGCGACTACAACGTGTCCACCACCGACATCACTACGGTAACCGCCGCCGGTACCGACCGTCTGGCCAGCACTTACTTCGAGCTGACCAAGGATATGGTGGTAGATACGGCTACGATCACCATTGGCAAGGATACCTACACCTTCACCACCGATGCCAAGAAGATCGGACAGGCCGGCTATGTAGATATCACCAGCGGCGACCTGACCAAGATCGCAGAAAACCTGACTGCCGCCGCTGCTGCCAACGCAACCTACACCGTAGGCCATGATGGCAGCCGGATCACCCTGACCGAGGTTGTGGATCAGACGAACTTTAACCTGACCACGATGGATGGCATCTCCAACTCCCTGAGCTATACCGGCGCGGTCAAGACCGGTTCCGGCCTGACCCTGCAGATCGGTGATAGCGATGATTCCTGGAACCAGCTGACCGTTGACATTCAGGATATGCACGCTAGCAGCCTGAATCTGGAAGGTCTGGATATCAGCAATCAGGCTGCTGCCCAGTCCGCTGTGGATAAGATCAAGGCAGCAATCAACACGGTTTCCTCTGTCCGCGGTACTTTGGGCGCTACCCAGAACCGTTTGGATCACACCATCAACAACCTGTCCGTCATGACGGAAAACATTCAGGACGCCGAGTCCACCATCCGCGACACCGACGTTGCAGACGAAATGATGGCCTACACCAAGAACAACATTCTGGTGCAGTCCGCTCAGGCCATGTTGGCACAGGCCAATCAGGTGCCGCAGGGCGTGCTGCAGCTGCTGCAGTATCGTAGAAAATCCCATTGATAAAACCGTACACCCAAGGTGATATAATGAAGCCAAGAAAGGGTGTAGTAGATGGGACGGAAATACACGGAAGAATATAAAGCCGATGTGCTGAAACTGGCCGATGAAATCGGAGTGAGCGCGGCGTGCCGGCGGCTTGGCATCTC
>CALWEB010000186.1 GCA_944376955.1 uncultured Agathobaculum sp.
TTGGCAGCCGCCGGGGTCTTTTTTTTCAAATCCCCCAGCGCCTGTTCAACTGTGTCCAGTCCTTCCAGTGTGATGGTGAGATTTCCAGCATCATAAGTCACATTGCTCATTGCCGCGTCCTCGCCATGGTCATGCGGTAAACACCGCTTTCCTCTTGGCACGTCTGGATGGAGTAGGTGCGCTGGTGGTCCGTTCCGGCGTCCATTGTCAGGTGCTTTCCGACTTTCGGCTTCGGGCCATAATCGCACACCTTGATGTACAGCACGGTGTATGCCGTGTAAAGGCCAGTGTCAAAATTCTGTTTTGCACCAGCCTCACAGTGTGCCGAATGCTCCCGAAGCTCTTGATCTTCCACGATCACGAGAGCGTTTTTCCCATCGACCGTGTGGTATTCCGCGTGTTCATCTGCATTGAAAAACGCGAGGCAGATATCCGCCGCGGCAAAGTCCTTGAATGTGCTCTTTTCAGGTTTATTGTCGGGCGCCCCAACTTCTTGCTCAATTTCAAACAGTGCCATCGTTCCGTCCTCCATTACACAAAAATACCCCGACCCCATTCAAAGGGGCAGGGGCGTTGTGCTATTACTCGCAGACGGTGGCAACCAGCCAGGAATCAACCTTGTCGGGGATGGGCAAGGGATGGGCCTGGAGCTCTACCATGCGGCGGTCGGGATGATGCTCGATATAGCTCCGCAGCAACCGGGGGGTCTGTGCAGTTACCCACGCTTCGGTTGCGTCGTCGATGTAGGTACACAGGCCGTAGGCCATCATGAAGTTAGCGCCAGAGGAAATCAGGATAACGGCGTTATCGGGCACCAGCGGCTTGGTGGCGGGGTGCTCGGGGTCGGTCCAGTCGTCCAGGAAAACCTCCTTGTATTCGTAGATGTCCACATTGGGCTTGTTCAGATGGCCGATGTAGCCCACGCCGTTGGGCAGGTCACGGGGGCTGATCAGCCCCATTTCAACGCGGCGGATATCAAGGGCCTTCTGTACCTTCGTATCGGACAGGAAATGTTCGAGTGCGGTTTTGCCCATGATGGCCGTATCCACGTTGGTGAAGCCATTGGTCAGCACATCGCTGGCCCAACCAGCCATATCTTTCAGGGGGTTAGCGGTGCTCTGACCCCAGCGCGCGGTGCCTTCCAGCGTCTTTTTGTTGGTGAAGCCGAAGTCGATCAGTTCATCCACGCCATCGCCCACAACAGGAATCTGCCCGGTGACGATGGCCTGAACCGCCATCCATTCCTCTCTGCGGGTGGTTGCATCATTCAGTGCGCTGTACTCCTCAATGAGTTTCTGCGCTGCACGCTGGGCAGGGGTCATGCCGCTGTACATATCCTCGCCGGGCATACGGGCCATGAGCTGGTCGGCAGTGGTCACGTCGTAGGGATTGATCAGGGGCGGCTTGTAGCTTTTGGTGACATAGCCTGCGCCTTTCAGCACCTTACCCCCTACGCGGGGGTGAACGAAGGCAGCCATGCGGCGGTTGCCCTTCATGAGGTCGATGTCCACACGTTCGGTAGCAAAAGTCTTGGTATTGGTAAAGAACGTGTCCCGGAAGTAGGTGTGGACCGGAGGCGCCTGACGCACAGCTTCCGCCAGATGCCGGGGGGTATAGATATTCACTTCATTCGCCATAATCGTTGTTCCTCCTCTTATTTCACGAAGATGCCCAGGTTGCGCAGAGGCACTTCCACGTCCGCCACAGTGGCGTTCTCAGGCAGCACAAGCGCATCGCCGAAGAAAGCGCCGGTCAGGTAGACAACAGCCTCCTCCTCGGCGGCCGCATCGTCAGCGACGATGCCGTACAGGCCGGTGGTAGTGACGGTGTAGGGGTCGTCACCGCTCACGATGATCTTCGCCAGTTTGCCATCGCCGTTCAGGACAACGACCTCGCCGCGCACTACTTCCACAGACGCCACCTTGACGGCGGTGTTGATTTCTGCACCGTCAGCGATCAGGTAGTCCGGCGCATAGGAAAAGTCTTTTCTCTCCAAATCCATACTCATAGTGTTTGCCTCCTCTTACTTCTTCGCGCCCACGCTCTTGAGCGCGGCCATGAACTCGTCAGATTCAACACCGTTGAAAGCCACGGTGCTGGTTTCGACACCATTCATGCCGCTGTTGTCGGCATCGTTCTTGGCGCCGGTCAGGAACTTCTCGCCCCGCTGCTTGGCGTTCTTCACGACCGCCTTGGCGAAGTCTGCCGCGCTGATGGGCTTGGTAAACTTGGCTTCATTGGTCATGTCCTCGCTGCCGGGAAGGCTCATTTCCTCGATGTCCTGGATGCGCTGGCGTTCCTCGTTCCGAGCATTCTGCGCCGCCGCCTCCTCGATTTCGTTGACCAGGGCAGGGTAAGCCCCGCGCAGATCGTTCACGGTTTTGATTTCGACTGCCATGTTGTTGTCCTCCTTCTGGCAATTTTTATTTACAAAGCCTTCGGCGGCGGTTGCTGCCTTGGCGCTCTGTACAAAGTTGGGGGCCTTATCGAAAGGCACTCCGGTGTTGACGCTATTGATAAACAGCAGACCGCCGCGGTTCTCTGCCACAACGCTTTCGTCGTCTACCAATTCGTCAACAAAGCCGTTTTCTTTGGCTTGTGCGGCCGTCCACCAGCTCGTGGCATCCATCCATGCGGTTACATCCTCTTTGCTTTTACCCGTCTTTTTCGCATACAGGCCGATGATGCTTTCCTTGATGGCCGCCAGGGCTTCGATATATTTCCGCAAATCCTCGGCGTCATAGTACCCATAGGCCCCAATGCGCACAGGATGCACCATGTAGGTGCTATCGTTGGCTGCGATTACCTTTCCGCAGTGGCAGGCAACAATGGTTGCCGCACTTGCACACAGTCCGTCGATCTTTGCCGACACATCCGCCGGGTGCTGTTCCAGCAGATTTCCGATTGCTTGGGCAGCGAACACGTCGCCGCCGCCAGAGTTGATTCGTACCACGATCTTGTCCAGTGCTCCCAACCCGGCCAGCTCGTCAGCAAACTGTTTTGGGGTCACTTCATCGCCCCACCAGCTCGTTTGTGAGATATCTCCATAGAGCAGAAGCTCTACAGTGTTGTCGGCCTGATTTCGGAACTGCCAGAACTTTTTACTTTCAGGCATCTCCTTGTCCTCCTTCTTCCCCCGCCGTGGGCGGCTTCGGCTCCGGCGGGTTTGTGATCTCATCTACCTCGCGCTTGCGCTTTACCTCCATAGTCCTCTGCCGGACGTTCCGGTTATAGTCTCCACCCGTCATTTGGGCTGTTTCCTCCTGCGCCGTGCTGAAACAGGCATCCACCCGCTTGATGGCCGCCTCCACCTCCTGTACCGGGTTCAGGTTTGTGCGTGCCGGCCCATTCCATGCGCAGGCCGTGTAGGCTTTCCGCCGGGCCAAGTCTGTAAAAAATCCAGGTGCGCGAATGCGCCCTCGGGCAACAGCTTCGGCAAACCACTCCTCATAGATCGGTTGGCAAAAATCATCCGCAAACCAGTCCCTCTGCATACTGCAAACACGCCAGAACTCATTCAGCGCGCCTCTTGCCGCCGAATAGCTTGTGGTGAACTGTTTGAGCATGACTTCCGGCGGAATTTCCAGCGCTGCACCAATGAGTTTGATCATGGCGTTCGTGAAGGTGTCGTACCCTGCCGTCGGGTGTTTCGGGTCTGCAAAAACCGGTTCCTCTCCTGGGTTAAGATCAATAATAGCGCCGGGGCCCAGTTCAATGCTGGTTTGGTCTTGTGCGTCTATGAGCTCCGATGCTGGAATCATTTCACCGAAAGGCCGTCCGTCCGCCGGGCTTTGCGATTTGATGAACACCGTGAACATGGCCGAAATGACTGCCGCCGTGATCTCAGCGTCAGTGTACCGGCCCAGTTGTTTGAGGCTTTCCAGCACGGGGGCCAAAATTGGGACGCCGCGGCACTGTCCGATTCTTTCCCGATTCATAATGTGCAGCACATTTCTGCGGCCGGTAATCGCCCCGTAGGCTTCGACCCGCTGCCATGTAATACCTTCTGTGCCCGCCGTGCTATTGCTCGCCAGTGGGTGGCGGTTGCAAATCCAGTACGCAACCACCATACCGTCGCGGTCGGTTTCCACGCCCTGCACAATGCTATAGACATCGTGGCCTTGCACCGTACACGGCGCAAGACGATCAAATCCGTTCGGGCTGCAAATCCTGTCGCCCTCGATCAGACGAACGCGCAGGTCGTAGGGCCGTCCCGCCATGGTCTTTACCGGCAGCAGCGCAACGGCGTCACCGTTCATCAAATAAGACAAGAACGCCAGCTGTTGGAGCTTCCAAAAGTTGTCAATCCGTTCTGCATCGCAAGTGGGCGTGTCCGCCCACAGAGCAAATTCCCGTGCGATCTGGTTTTGCAGTTCCTCGGTCTGTTCTTGCGTCAGCCCCAAAAACTCCCCGTCCACCTGTGGCGACGGTATAAGGCCGCTGGCAACCACATTGGTGCGCATGGTTTTGAGTGCGGCGGCGGCCGTCGGGATGCCCATGTAGGCATCCCGGCTTCTCTGGCGCAACACATCCAGGTTGTCCTCGATGTCCTCCTTTGCGCTTCCTCCGTGGTACATCCATCCCCTCATGCTTTTCTTGGTCTGGTTTGCACCGTAGTTTCCGTACCCGCTGTTGATCACAGACAGGGCGGCGCGGGCGGCGGCCCGCTTTGCTGCGTGAACGGGCGCGACGGCGGCAACCGCTCTGTCAATAATATTCGGTTTTGCCATGTCTGCCCTCCTCACACATCACGAATGACGGCCCTGTACGCCCGGTTTCTGCCACCCTGTTTTTCTTCGGCCTCCGCCTGCGCCAGCTTACCGGCCCAGTATTCCATCTG
>CALWEB010000187.1 GCA_944376955.1 uncultured Agathobaculum sp.
TTGCGTTCCCGGGCTTTACCGCCGTGTATGAGGAAGGCACGGATGACGAAAAGAAGGGCGACGCGGGCAAGCCGCTGCCGCGCTTTGCCGAGGGTGACGCGCTCACGGTGGAAAAACTCGACCCTGCGCAGCATTTCACCCAGCCGCCCGCGCGCTACACCGAGGCATCGCTCATCCGCGCAATGGAGGAACGCGGCATCGGCCGTCCGTCCACCTATGCGCCGACGATCTCAACCATCCTTGACCGTGATTATGTGACCAAGGAGAACCGTGCGCTGCGTCCGACGCCGCTTGGCGAAGGCGTGACCGGCCTGCTGGTTGATGAATTCAAGTCGGTGGCGGACTATGAGTTCACCGCCAATATGGAGGAACAGCTGGACGAGGTGGAAGCGGGCAAGCTGGATTATATCCAGCTGCTGCACACCTTCTATGACGGCTTTGAAAGTGCGCTCAAGCAAGCGGAAGTGGATCTCGAGGGGAAGCGCATCAAGATTCAGGACGAGGTCACAGACGTAATCTGCGATAAATGTGGTCGTAACATGGTCATCAAGTCCGGCCGCTTCGGCAAGTTCCTTGCCTGTCCGGGCTTTCCGGAATGCACCAACACCAAGCCGATCACCGAGGATACGGGCGCAGCCTGCCCGGTGTGCGGCGCAAAGGTGGTCAAGAAGAAATCGGCGCGCGGATACGTGTATTATAGCTGTGACACCTATCCAACCTGCCAGTTTATGACGTGGGATAAGCCGCTCAAGACCAAGTGTCCGAACTGCGACTCCTCGCTGTTCCGCCATACCGACCGGGACTCGAAGGAGGTCACGGATGTGTGTCTGCGTGAGGGTTGCGGCTACAAGGAGCTGGTCAAGGAGGGTCTGCCGCCCGAAGAGGCGGAGAAGAACCGCCAGCGCCGCGAGGCTCGCGCCGCGAAGGCAGCCGAGCGCGCCGCGGCCAAGGCTGCCGCGGAAGCCGCGGGCGAAGCGGAGGAAAAACCCAAAAAGGTGACGAAAAAAGCGACGACTGCGAAAAAGAAATCGCCCGCGAAAAAACAGGTGCCGTGGATGACCAAGACCACGAACCGTTTTAAAAAGCTCAAGGACGAGGACGTGCAGGCACTGACCAAGACGCAGCAGGCGCAGTACGCCAAGGCGCTCGAGAAATACGAAGCGGAAAAGGCGGCCGAAAAGGCGGCGAATGCAAAAAAGCCCGCGCGTAAGTCTGTGAAAGCAAAGGAGGCCGCGGATGAGTAATCAGGTAACGGTCATCGGTGCGGGTCTCGCGGGCTGCGAAGCCGCGTGGCAGCTGGCACAGCGCGGGATTTTGGTGCGTCTGTGCGAAATGAAACCGCAGCAGCACTCGCCGGCGCACCATTCGGATGACTTTGCGGAGCTGGTCTGCTCTAATTCGCTGCGCTCGGACGAGCTGAGTAACGCCGCGGGGCTGCTCAAAGAAGAGTTGCGCCGTCTGGACAGCTTGATTCTGGCTTGCGCGGATGAAAACCGCGTTGAAGCGGGCGGTGCGCTTGCGGTTGACCGTGAGGCATTTGCGCGCGCGGTGACCGAAAAGATCAAGCACCACCCGAACATCGAGATCGTGTACGGCGAGGTGACCGACATCCCCGAGGGGAAGGTGGTCGTCGCGTCCGGCCCGCTGACCTCGGATACGCTGTTTGACGCGATTCACCGCAAGGTTGGCGGCGAGTTCCTGCATTTCTATGACGCGGCCGCGCCGATCGTCACCGCGGAAAGCATCGACATGGATTCTGCCTATATCGCTTCGCGCTACGGCAAGGGCACGGCGGATTACATCAACTGCCCGTTTTCCAAGGAGGAATACGACGCGTTCTGGAACGCGCTGACGACCGCAGAGGAAGCGCCTGTGCACGGGTTTGAGGATTGCAAGGTGTTCGAGGGCTGTATGCCCATCGAGGTCAACGCCCGCCGTGGGTACGATACCATGCGTTTTGGCATCTTAAAACCCATCGGCCTGCCCGACCCCAAGACGGGCAAAGACCCCTATGCGGTGTTGCAGCTGCGGCGTGATAACGCGCAGGGCTCACTGTACAATCTGGTTGGCTGCCAGACCCATCTCAAGTGGGGCGAGCAGAAGCGTGTCTTTTCCATGATCCCGGCGCTTAAGAATGCGGAATTTGTGCGCTATGGCGTGATGCACCGGAATACCTTCCTTGACTCGCCGCGCTTGCTTGACGCAACCTATGCGCTGAAAAACGACCCGCGCATCCGCTTTGCGGGGCAGATGACCGGTGTGGAGGGCTATGTCGAGTCCACTTCGTCCGGCTGGGTTGCGGGTGTTGCAACCGCGCTGGAGATGCAGGGCAAAACCATGCCTGTACTCGACCGGCAGACCGCAACCGGCGCACTGGCTTGCTATATTTCCGATCATACAGTGGCAAAATTCCAGCCGATGAACATCAACTTCGGCATTCTCGATCCGTTGGGTTATAAAATCAAGGGTAAGCGGGAGAAAAATACGAAAATATCCGAGCGGGCGCTCGAAAAGATAGAAAGTCTGAAAGGGGAGCTTTGATATGAGGATCATCGTGGACGCAATGGGCGGCGATAACGCGCCGGAGTCCGCCGTTATCGGCGGCGCGCTGGCAGCGAAGGAATACGGCGAGCAGGTGGTGCTGGTCGGCCAGCCGGATACGGTGGCGGAAATCCTGAAAAAGCGCGGCATGGCGGACACGAATGGTCTGACCATCATGCCGGCCTCCGATCTGGTCGATATGCACGACGATCCGGCAACGGTTTTGCGGAAAAAGCCGGATTCTTCGATGGCGGTAGCGTTCAAGCTGCTCAAAGCGGGTGAGGGAGACGCGCTTGTCTCTGCGGGCAATACGGGTGCGCTGCTGACCGGTGCAACGCTGTATGGCGGTCGAATCAAGGGCATTCGTCGCGGCGCACTGGCGCCTGTGATGCCGTGCAGCGGCGGACAGGTTATGTTGTGCGACGCGGGCGCGAATACCGAGTGTACGGCGGAAATGCTGCTGCAATTTGCTTTCCTCGGTTCGCTGTACGCAGAAAAGATCAACGGTGTGGCCAAACCGCGCGTCGGTCTGGTCAACAACGGAACCGAGGATACCAAGGGCGATCCGCTGCGTAAAGAGGCCTATGCGCTGCTGAAAAAGGCGGGCTACGAAGGACGTCTGAACTTTGTCGGCAACGTCGAAGGCAGCATGGTGCCGCTCGGCGCGTGCGATGTAGCGGTGTGTGATGGGTTCACCGGAAATGTCCTGCTCAAGACCATCGAGGGTGTCGCAAAGTTTATGGCGGGTGCAATCAAGGGTGTCTTTACGCGCAATACCGCGACCAAGCTGGGGTATCTGGTCTGCAAAAAGGGTATGGATGAATTCCGCGACCTGTTCAATCAGGACAAGATCGGTGGCGCGCCTTTCCTCGGCATCGCCAAGCCGGTCATCAAGGCGCATGGTTCCTCGAACGAGATTGCAGTGATGAACGCGGTGCGGCAGGCGATTGCCTATACCAAGTCGGGGATGATCCACGAAGTGGAGCAGAATATACAGTACATGACGGTGGAATAACTTCCTGATGGAAGTTTTCGTGCCATCGGACCGCGCGTGAATGCGTGGAAGGCAGGGAGAGAGGTGAACGATATGCTGAAAATCAATTATCATTTTAAAAATACCGCGCTGCTGGAAACGGCGATGACCCATACCTCCTATGCCAATGAGCATCGAGGCAACCATCTGCACCATAATGAGCGGTTGGAATTTCTGGGTGACTCGGTGCTGGGATTTGTCACAGCGGATTACCTGTTCACGCACTATCCGGAGCTGCCGGAGGGCGATCTGACCAAGCTGCGCGCGGCAGTTGTGTGCGAGGGTGCATTGTGCGAGATCGCACACGAGCTGGGTATCCCGGATGCAATCCGGCTGGGGCATGGCGAAGAGACCGGCGGTGGGCGCGAGCGACCGAGCATTCTGGCCGACGCGACCGAGGCGTTGCTCGGCGCCATCTATTTGGACGGCGGCATCGAACCTGCGCGCGCGTTCGTGCTGCGGTTTATCCCGCACAAGGTGGATGTGGCGATCGCGGGCGGTGCGTTTAAAGATTACAAGACCATGCTGCAGGAAATTGTGCAGAAAAACAAACAGGAAACGCTGGAATACCGTCTGGCAGGGCAGTCCGGCCCGGATCATGACAAGCGTTTCACCATGGAACTGCTGTTAAACTCCAATGTGTTTGCGTCCGGTACCGGACGGAGCAAGAAGGAGGCGGAGCAAATGGCGGCCAAACAGGCGCTGGCTTCCATGGGGGTGCAGTAAGGACAGAAAAGACTCTGAAAGGGCTTCTTTCGGAGTCTTTTTGCATCTTTGGAAAAGACCAAGGTGCATATCACACGGTAAGGTGTGAACAGGACGTAAATTCTGCTTTTCGCATTGAAAACCTGTGTGTCAAGTGGTAAAATAATACCATATATATCTTCGAGGTGTCACATGGTATTAAAGTGCCTGATTTTACAGGGCTTTAAGTCATTTCCGGACAAGACTGAGATCCAGTTTCTTGGCGGCATGACGGCGATTGTCGGGCCAAATGGTTCGGGAAAATCGAATATTTCGGACGCAATCCGCTGGGTGCTGGGGGAGCAGTCCTCGCGCTCGCTGCGCGGCGCCAAGATGGAGGACGTTATCTTCGGCGGCACGGCCAAGCGTGGGCCGGTTGGGTTTGCCGAGGTGTCGCTGATTTTGGATAATTCCGAGGGTGTGTTCCGATCGGAGTTTACCGAGATTATGGTCACCCGTCGTTACTATCGCTCGGGGGAGAGCGAATATTTCTTGAACAAAAAGCACTGCCGCCTGCGCGATATCCACGAATTGTTTATGGATACCGGCCTGGGGCGCGACGGCTATTCCATCATTGGGCAGGGCCGCATCGACGAGATCCTGTCGCTTAAGAGCGAAGATCGGCGCGAAATCTTTGAGGAAGCAGCTGGTATCACCAAATTCCGTTACCGCAAGGAGGAGGCAGAACGAAAGCTTGCCGCAACGGAGGAAAATCTGACCCGTATCCGCGACTTATATGATGAACTCGAGCGGCAGATCGGTCCGCTGGAAAAACAGGCGGACAAGGCAAAGCAGTATCTGCTGCTGCGTGACGAACTGCGCGTGCTGGAGATCTCGCTTTGGCTGCTCACACTGGAGCGCATCAAGGCGGATGCAGCTAAGCTAGAGCAGGACACGGCGACTTGTTCGGGGCAGTTGAACGCAGCCAAACAGGCGCAGGAAGCGCTCTATGCGCAGTCAGAACAGCTGTCCGAGGATATGCGTGCTATCGACCGGGAAGCGGATCATCTGCGCCAGCAGTTGCGCGAGACCGAACAGCGCGCCGCCGAGCAGGCGAGCCGCGCGGCGGTGCTGCGTGCTAATATACAGAATAACCGCGAAAATATTGACCGCGCGCGGCGCGAGAGTGCGCAGCGCAGTGAACAGGCGCATAATCTGGGTGCCCAGCTGACCGAACGGCGCGCGCACATCGAACTGTTGGACACTCGCCATGTCGGGTTGGCGGCGCAGCTAGCCGAGTTGGAACAGCAGACGGCAGAACAGAATACGGGCCGCACACAGGCCGAGCAGGCGCTACATCAGGCACGGCAGGTACGCGATGCAAAGCAGAATGAACTGCACGCGCTCGCGCTGGACCGCACGGCGGCGGAAACCAGCCTTGCCGGGATGGACGGACGGCACGATACCATTGCGGCCGATATTGCCGCCGCTGGTGAGCGGCTGGCACAGGAAAAGCAGGCGCAGGACGAACTTGAAACGCGCATGAAAACGTGTTTGGAAACACTTGCCGGTGCGAAAAACAAGGTGCAGGGCATCGCGCTGAAAGCGGACAGCCGCCGTAAGAAAGCAGAGCATTTACAGGGTGAGCTGAACCAAGCGCAGGCTGCACTGACCGATGCGAAAAACCGTGTCAAGATGCTCAGCGACATGCAGCGGGATTATGAGGGATTTTCACGCTCGGTCAAGTCCATCATGCAGCAGGTCGAGCGCGGCGCAATGCGCGGCGTACACGGGCCTGTGTCTTCCCTTATTGCGACGGATGACCGCTTTGTCACTGCGATTGATACAGCGCTCGGCGCGTCCGCGTCCTCGATTGTGGTGGATACGGCGCAGGACGGCAAGCGGTGTATTGAGTTCCTGCGGCGCACGGACGGAGGCCGCGCAACCTTTTTGCCGATCGACACAATTCGTCCCAATACGTTGCGGGAAAGCGGTTTGGAGACACAAAACGGCTGTTTTTTCTTCTTTTACCGGCTGGTCACTTTTAACAGCCGTTATACCGCCATTGTGCAAAACCTTCTCGGGCGCACGGTGGTTTCTGAGAATATGGACACTGCGCTCACGCTTGCCCGTGCCTATGGTCACCGCTTCCGTATCGTCACACTCGACGGAC
>CALWEB010000188.1 GCA_944376955.1 uncultured Agathobaculum sp.
CCCAGCGTCTGCTTTGCCATGCCTTTTTCCTTCCCCAAACGCTTGTTTTTCCACAACCTATCGGCTACATACTCCTTTGGACGGCGCATAAAAGGGCGCGCTGCAGATTTCATTTCTGCAACGCGCCTTTTTTGATGGCACAAAGGGGTAGCTGCCGTTCAGATCGACAATGGTGAGAGCAGCGGCAGCAGCAGGCGATATTCGGTGAACGCGCCGCAGGTGTACACCTGCTTGAGCTTAAAGCCGAAGTGCAGGTACATGGGCACGTTTTCGCGCGACAGCGTTTCGAGCGCGACAGCCGGGTAGCCCTGTGCGGCGGCGTGCTCGATGGCGCATTCCATCAGGTCGCGCGCGATGCCGGTGCCGCGGTAGGGCTTTGCCACTGCGAACTGCGCGATATAATACGGCCGTCCGCAATAGCGCTTGTACCAGTTCGCACTGTGTACCGCCATGACCGGGCGGCTGTTGTGCATGATCTGTGTCAGCAGGGAATTGGGGATGTCATGCAGGGCGCGGCTGTGGCGCAGGGCATAGAAAAACTGCCCGATCGGGCCAAAGCGGGACAGACGGCGCGGGTCGGCACCGACGAGTGCGCCCGCGAGGTTGCCATCCGGCGCGTCACACACGAATACATCCCCGCGCGAGAAAAAATATCCCTGCCCAAGGCTGAGTACGGTCGGGCCGATCGCGCGGGCAGTTGCCGGATCAATACCGGAAAACTGCTGCTGCAATTCCTCTTTTTCATAAAACTGGTCAAACATCAGCGCTGCCAGCGCCGCGCGTTCCTCCTGATGGGCTTTCCGCATTCCGCGCACCTCCTGAGCCTTTGCTGCCCTGATGATAGCATGTGTTTTGCCGCCCGTCAAGCGGCGGGGCGCGGCGGCGTGTCAAATAGATGGGCAAAGGCGGACAATTCTTTGTTTATTGTTACAATATGTGCGCGAAACAGGGCGATTTCGCTTGAAATGAACCGTGTGCGGTGTTAAAATAAATAAGCTGTATCAATGTCTGCCCGTTTGCTGATGCAATCAAAATAAGACGGATTTGAAAGGACGACTGACATGAATAACGTGTACGAAAGCCCGCTGTCCTCGCGCTATGCTTCGGAGGAGATGCTGTATGTATTCTCTTCGGACATGAAGTTTTCGACCTGGCGCCGCCTGTGGGTGTCGCTGGCCAAGGCGGAGATGGCGCTCGGCCTGCCCATCACACAGGAGCAGGTCGATGAGATGGAAGCCCATCTGACCGACATCGACTACGACACCGCGCGCGCCCGTGAGAAGGAAGTCCGCCATGATGTGATGGCGCACGTATACACCTTCGGCAAGGCTGCGCCCAAAGCGGCCGGTATCATCCATCTGGGGGCAACCAGTGCATACGTCGGTGATAACACCGATATCATCCAGATTCGCGAGGGCCTCAAGCTCGTGCGCAAAAAGCTTGCCGTTGTGCTGGACAAGCTGGCCCGCTTTGCGGATGCGCACAAGGCACAGCCGACGCTTGGCTTTACGCACTTCCAGCCTGCGCAGCTGACCACGGTCGGTAAGCGCGCGACGCTCTGGATGAACGAGTTGCTGATGGATCTGGGTGAGGTCGAGTACCGCATCGAGAACCTCCGGATGCTCGGCAGCAAGGGCACGACCGGCACACAGGCGTCCTTTATGGAACTGTTTGACGGGGACGAAAGCAAGGTCAAGGAGCTGGAAAAGCGCATTGCAGACGATTTTGGCTTTGCGGGTGTGGTTCCGGTGTCCGGTCAGACCTATTCGCGCAAGATCGACGCGCAGACGCTGGCAACGCTCGCCGGCATTGCGGAGTCCGCCTCCAAGTTTGCCACTGACCTGCGCCTGCTCCAGCACCTCAAGGAGATTGAGGAGCCGTTTGAAAAGCATCAGATCGGTTCGTCCGCGATGCCGTATAAGCGCAACCCGATGAGAAGCGAGCGCATCTGCGCGCTGGCGCGCTACGTCATCTGCGACAGCCTCAATCCGGCGTTCACGTCCGCGACCCAGTGGTTTGAGCGCACGCTGGACGACTCGGCCAATAAGCGTATCTCCGTGCCGGAGGCGTTCCTTGCGGTGGATGCCATCCTGAACATCATGATCAATGTGGTTTCCGGCTTGGTGGTTTACCCCAAGGTGATCGAGGCGCATGTGATGAACGAGCTGCCCTTTATGGCGACCGAAAACATTATGATGGACGCGGTCAAGCGCGGTGGCAACCGGCAGGAGCTGCATGAGCGCATCCGTGAGCATTCGATGGCGGCCGGCAAGCGGATTAAGGAAGAAGGGCTGGACAACGACCTGATCGACCGCATTGCGGCCGACCCGATGTTCGGCATGACGCGCGAGCAGATTCTCGAGCATCTTGACCCCAAGGCCTACATTGGCCGCTGCCCGTCGCAGGTGGACGAGTTCCTGAGCGAGTGCGTCCGCCCGGCGATCGCGCCCTATCTGGAAGGGGAAGAGGTTACGGTGGAAATCAACCTGTAAGCGCACGGTGCGCCAAGGTTGACTTTTGAGCCGTTCCGCAGTATACTACTTTACTGTGTAAGAAAACGAAGGAGGAAGAAACATTGAAGAAAAGTGTGATTTCCTTCATTGCAGTGATGCTTGTAATCATTTTCCTGGGCGTGACTGCGGTGACAGGTGTGTATATTCCGGGAGGCTGGACGATGCCGTTCCGGGATGCAGCGGTGACGGATACCACGGATACCGCTACGGATACCGGTTCGGCCGCGGATACCACCGCGGACGATACGGCAACCCAAACGACGGATGATGCTGCGGCAGGGGATACGGCCGCAGATGCTACCACAACCGAGGACACCGCGGCGGATACGACGGATACCACCGCAGCGGCATCCCTCAAGGCGATCATCCCGAGTATTATGGATACCGAAAACGGCATCCGCTTGGGTCTGGATCTGGTTGGCGGTTCGCGCATCGTATACGAAGCGCAGATCCCGGACGGCTACGATATGTCCAACCTGTCTGACGATATGAACTCGGTGCAGAAGGTCATCCGCCAGCGCCTGACCGACAAGGGCTTCACCGAGGCGACCGTTACCCTGACGGGTGACAACCGCGTGACGGTCGAGATCCCGCAGATCACCAACCCGGAAGAGGCGGTGCAGACGCTCGGCACTACCGCTCAGCTGCGTTTTATGGATGCAGACGGTAAGGAATGGCTGACCGGTGAGGATATCTCCAAGGCATCCTACGGCTATGGCCGTCCGACCGGCACCGAAGTGGCCGATGTCCACTATGTACAGGTGCAGTTCACCAGCGAAGGCCAGCAGAAGTTCGCGGAAGCAACCGAATCGGTCGCTTCCCGCACGGATGGCACCAACCAGCTGTATATCGTGATGGATGACCAGATCATCTCCTATCCGTCGGTCAACCAGAAGATTGATAACGACAGCTGTGTGATTTCCGGCAGCTTTACGCGCGAGAGCGCGCAGGAGCTGGCCGACCTGATCAACGCAGGCCAGATCCCGTTCTCGCTGACGCAGGTGGAACTGCGTTCGGTCGGCCCGCAGCTGGGCGCGGACGCGATGCGCACCTCGCTGATCGCGGGTGCGATCGGCGTGCTGCTGGTCTGCCTGTTCATGCTGATCGTTTACCGTATTCCCGGTCTGGTTGCCTGCCTTGCGCTGGGCTTCTATATTGTCATCGAAGCGCTGATCTTCAGCCTGATCCGCGTCAACCTGTCCCTGCCGGGCATCGCGGGTATTATCTTGTCAATCGGTATGGCGGTTGACGCCAACGTCGTTATCTTCGAGCGCATCAAGGAAGAACTGCGTGCCGGCAAGACGGTCAAGAGTGCGATCGAATCGGGCTTTAAGCGTGCGTTTACCGCAATTCTGGACTCCAACGTAACCACGCTGATCGCAGCGGCGGTTCTGTTCTTCCTCGGCACCGGCACGATCGTCGGCTTTGCGACTACGCTGGGCATCGGTGTAATTGTGTCCATGTTCACGGCGCTGACGGTCACCCACTTCCTGCTCAACCGCATGGTGGATTTCCACATCCGCAGCCCCAAGGCGTACGGCCTGAACGACCACGCACTGCGTCCGCGTTTCGCGGTGCTCAAGCACTTCAAGGTCTTCGGTGGTATCTCTATCCTGTTGGTTTTGACGGGCTTGGTATCGCTCATTCTGCTGCCGTTCGGTCAGAACTTCTTCAATCTGAGCATTGACTTTGCAGGCGGCACCGAGATGGAGTTTGCGATGCACCAGAAGGTGGATCAGAGCCTGCAGACCGGGATCGGTGACCTGTTCGCAGAGGTGACCGGCACAGAGGCTTCCTCCGTGACCTCCTCGGGCGACACCAATGAGAATGTGCTGATCCGTTCGACTTCGATCACCTCGGAGAACCGTGAAGCGGTCATTGAAAAGATGACCGAGACCTACGGCCTGACCGAGAACGATATTTACAACAACAACGACGTTTCCGCTTCGGTCGGTTCTGACCTGCAGCGCGCAGCGTTCCTGTGCGCGGTGGTTGCCATTGTGCTGATGCTGATCTACATCACCATCCGCTTTGAGCTGACCAGCGGCCTAGCGGCGGTCGTCTGCTTGGTACACGATCTGCTGATCATGCTGTCGGTTTATGTCTGGCTCCAGATTCCGCTGGATACCAACTTCATTGCCGCGGCGCTGACCATCTTCGGTTACTCGATCAACGCGTCGATCATCGTATTCGACTGCGTGCGTGAGAACCTGCGCACGGCGCGCAGGGAGCCGTTTGAGGAAGTGGCCGAGCGCAGCGTATGGCAGACGATGGGCCGTACCATCAACACCTCGCTGACCACACTGTTTACGGTTGGTATGATCTATATTCTGGGTGTACCGTCGCTCAAGCAGTTCACGCTGCCGCTGATTGTCGGCATTCTGGCGGGCGCTTGGTCGTCCATCATGCTGTCCTCCAGCCTGTGGGCGTTCTTCCGCAAGAAGTTCCGCAAAAAGCGCATCTAATCAGAGAAAAAAGGCCGGGCAATGCGCCCGGCCTTTTGCCGGTTTGTGTCCGCTGGCAGCGGCGTGGGCCGGATGGGGAAGCTGCAAACCGGAGGGACGCATGGGCGTCCGTCATAGCAAAAGGAGGGAATGAAGCAGTGCGGATTGGGATGTCAACCGCGTGTTTTTATCCGCAGCCGATGGAAGAGGCGCTGCCGGTGATCGCAGCACTGGGCGTGCGTGCGGTCGAGATTTTTTTCAATACAGAAAGCGAGTTTTCACCGCGCTTTTATGAAATGCTGGGCGCACAGGTGCGCAACTTGGGGTTGGATGTGGTGTCCGTGCATCCATATACCTCGCTGATGGAGGGGCTGCTTCTGTTTTCCGATTATGCGCGCCGCACCGAGGATGGCCTGATGCAATACCAGCGGTATTTTGAGTGCGCGGCGGCGCTGGGCGCGCGGTTCCTGACCTTTCACGGGGAGCGCGATATGGGGCAAAAAGATGATCCGGCGCGCTGGGAACGCAAGTGCAGAGTGTATCAGCGGCTGTGTGAGATCGGCGCGGCCTGCGGTGTGACGCTTGCGCAGGAGAATGTCGCGTGGTGCCGTTCGCGCGATCCGGCGTTTATCCATGCACTGTACCGCGATGTGCCTGCGCTGCGCTATACGCTGGACATCAAGCAGGCGTACCGTGCAGGACAAAGCTGGAAGGCGGTGATCGACGCGATGGGGGAGCGGTTGGTCAACGTGCATATCAATGATTTTTCTGCGGAGCAAAGCTGCCTGCTGCCCGGTTTGGGCACGATGGATTATGCGGCGTTTTTCTCGCAGCTGCGCGCACAGGGGTATGACGGACACACCATCATTGAGGTGTATCGGACGAATTTCCATGAGCCGGAAGAACTGCAGCGGGCGGTGCGCACGCTGAACCGGTTTGCGCCTGTGTAAGATGCGAAAAGCGGGTACAGATTTAGGTGTGTCGATTGACTTTGCACCACAAGCGGTGGTATAATAAGGGAAAATCATGAGACCGGTTTGCGAGGGGGAAACGCAATGAAATGTCCGTTTTGTGGGTTTGATGACAGCAAGGTTGTCGATTCCAGACCGACCGATGAGGGAACGAGCATTCGCCGCCGCAGGGAATGCCTCAAATGCCTCAAGCGTTTTACCACATACGAAACCGTAGAGCGGATGCCGCTTATGCTGGTCAAGCGTGACGGCACGCGGCAGGCCTATGACCGTCAGAAACTGCTGGGCGGGTTGATGAAGGCGTGCGAGAAGCGGCCGGTGTCCCTCATCCAGCTGGAGCAGATTGTGGATAACGTGGAGCAGCGTGTGTTTGGCTCGCTGGAAACCGAGGTATCCAGCAAAGAGATTGGTGAGCTGGTGATGGAGCAGTTGCGTAAGGTCGATGAGGTGGCCTATGTGCGCTTTGCGTCGGTCTACCGGCAGTTTAAGGATATCAACACCTTTATGGAGGAGCTTAACACCCTGCTGAAGGATAAGTGATTGTTAACCTCCCTCTTAAAATGAACCCTAGCTCTGAGAAAATGAGCAGAAGCAAAGAAGGGCGCAAGGCATGTGGAATGTGCTTTGCGTCCTTTTTGCTGGTTTTCTGGGGCCTTCATGCGCATCGCCGCATTGTATTTGCTGAGGTTTGGTGCTATACTGATGCTGAACTGCATGGGGGATTTGCCATGGGGCGCAGAGGAACGGGACATCGGAAGGGAATGGCATGAATCAGAAGCTGGCCGCGGGATTATCACAAAACCAAATTAAAATGGTTGCTGCCATTGCGATGGTAATCGACCATGTGGGGATGGAACTGTTGCCGCAGTTCCCGATCCTGCGGATCATCGGCCGGCTTGCGTTTCCGGTGTTTTCCTATTGCATCTGTGAGGGTAGCCGCCGCACCCATCATCCGGTGCAATATGTGATCAGGCTGCTTGGTATGGGGCTGCTGTGCATGGTGGGCTATGGTGTTTATGCCAGAACCATCTACGGGAATGTGCTGATTACTTTTTCGCTTTCGCTCTTTGCCCTATACGCATTCCAGTATTGGCAGAGCTGTTGGGTGCAGCGCAAAACAGCGATGCGGTTGACCGGTACCGGCGTAATGCTGGGCTGTATCGGCGGAATTTGGCTGCTGTGCGGTTGGATGACGATTGATTATGGGTTTTGGGGTGTCGTGCTGCCGCTGTTTGCGGAACTGCCTGCTGGTATCTGGGACAAATACGCCCGGACAAGTGCCAGCCGGAAAACTGTGCGACTGGTCGGGTTTTCGGCGGGGCTGCTGGTGCTTGCGCTGCAAATGGGTGGGATTCAGATGTTCAGCCTGTTTGCCCTGCCGTTGCTGTTTGCCTATAATGGCAAGAGAGGCGAGCGAAACCTGAAACAGTTCTTTTACTGGTTCTATCCAGTGCATTTGCTGCTCATCGGCTTGGTGAGCATGTAGATTTGAAAACCACTGCCGATGGAAACTGCCCCGATTGGGAGGGATCTGACCAATCGGGGCGGTTTTGCGTTTTCCTGAAGAAGTAGGCGTGCGCATTTATGCAATCAAAGCATGAAACGAATTGCGCGAAGCGGAGGTCAAAGTTGTATTTCCGGCAAACAGATGGTCATGCCGCTTGTGAAAATGTGGAAAAATAAGACGTTTTTTCTTGGGGAAAACTTGAAAAAATGGAGGGATTCGTCTACAATGGCAAATGGCGCAATCGCTGGATGGTGGTTGCGCTGGAGAAAGAGAAAAAAGCCTGCATCGGATGGTGTGCCCGGCGGCAGGTAATACGGTAGGGGGAAGGGTGCATTGAGCCCGAGTTCATTTGCCTATATGGGATTTTTACTGGTCGGCGTGTTGCTGTATCATGCGATGCCGCAGCGTGGCCGTAAGCCGGTTCTGCTATTACTCAGCTTGGTGTTTTACGGCATCAATGCGCCGCAGTTCCTGTGGCTGCTGCTGGTGACGGTGGCAGTCAATTTTGTGTTGGCGCAGCGACTCGAACATGCGAAGTACAGACGCGCGATGCTGGTACTCGGCCTAGGACTGGATCTGGGTGCGCTGTGTCTGTTTAAGTATCTGGGATTTTTCGGTGAGCTGCTCAACACAGCGGGCGGCTGGTTTGGCCTGCCTGCGTTGCCCATTGTGCAGTTGGCGCTGCCGATCGGTATTTCGTTTTACACCTTTGTGCTGTGCGGGTATCTGATGGATGTGTACCGCGGCCGGGAAGCGGAACGGAACGTGCTGGATTTTGCACTGTTTGCCGGCTTTTTCCCGGCGATCCTGTCCGGCCCGATCGAGCGGTCGGCGCATTTGCTCCCGCAGCTGCGGCAGCCGCGCCGTGCGCGGCTGGAGGACATACAGTTTGCCGCCCAGCGGATCATCATGGGTTTGGCCAAAAAGCTGCTGCTTGCGGATAATCTGGCTATTCTGGTCAACACGGCCTATGCCGATCCGACACAATGCAGCGGTGGCCAGCTGGCAGTCGCTGCGGTGGCATATTCCTTGCAGATTTACTGCGATTTCGCCGCGTATTCCGATATGGCAATCGGTTCGGCGCGTTTGTTCGGCATTTCTTTAATGGAGAATTTCCATACACCGTATTTGGCGCAGAGCTCTAAGGAGTTCTGGCATCGCTGGCATATTTCGCTGTCCACTTGGTTCCGGGACTATCTGTATTTTCCCCTTGGCGGCAGCCGTCGGGGCAAAGGGCGTACTTATCTAAATGTTTTGATTGTGTTCGCGCTCAGCGGCCTGTGGCATGGCGCGGCACTCAAATTTGTGCTGTGGGGCTTGCTGTTTGGTTTGTTTCAGGTGATCGGAGCGGTTCTGCTGCCATATAAAAAGCGGCTGTGCGCAGCGGTCGGGCTGGATTGGACGTGCGGCGGCCTGCGTGTTATGCGCACGCTGATCTGTTTCGTGCTTTCCACGGTTGCGTGGGTGTTTTTCCGTGCAGACACCGCCCATCAGGCGGTGCTGATCCTGACGCGTATCGTCACCCGTGCGGGTGTCTTTGAACCGTCGCAGCTGCTCGATTTGGGTCTGTCGTGGGAGGCGTTGGCCGTGTTGGTGGTCTGCCTGCTGGTACTGCTCGTAGCGGATGCGGTCAGTGAGCGCATTCCGCTGCAGGACAAACTGCTTGCAACGGTTTGGCGGCGGTATGCAGTCTGGGTGGTCGTGCTGGCGGCGATCGCATTGTTCGGTGCCTACGGCACGGGATATAACGCGCAGGAATTTGTCTATTTCCAGTTTTAAGGGGGGCGGAAACATGAAACAAGCATGGAAAAAAGAACTGACCGCCCTTGCCGTTTCGTTGGTGGTGCTCGGCCTTCTGCTTGGTGTGATGACCAAGATCGTCACCCCAAAACAGCGCGAATTTGGTTCCGCTTGGGGACCGTTTTTGCAGGAGGAGCCGGATTCGATTGACGTGATGTTTTTTGGTTCGTCGATTGTTTACTGCGATGTGGTTCCCGCGGTTTTCTGGGAACAGTCCGGCCTGACTGCCTATGTCAATGCCGGGCTGGAGCAGACGCTGCAGATGACCGTGCCATACATCAAGGAAAGCCTGAAAACTCAGTCGCCGCAGGCGGTTTTCGTCGAGTGTACGGGCGTGGTTTTCCAACCATACATGTCTTACACCAAAACCAATATCGGACATATGCCGTGGGGCTGGAATCGCTTGTGCGCAATCTTCACCTGTGCCAAGCCAGAGGTGCGCAAGGGACTGTTGTTCCCGCTCTATTTTTATCATGACCGCTGGACCGAGCTGAAACCGGACGATTGGCAGCCGTATGAACGGGACATGCTGGCGGGTTACACCTTCCTGTCCGAGTATTCGGGAAAGTGGCGTGCGGATACCGAGACACTAGAGATCACCCCGGAAGATTGGGCGAGGAACACGGCGTCGCTGGAGGATATTTACACCATATGCAGGGAAAAAGGTATCGAATTGGTGCTGTTCCGTGCGCCGGTGGAACGTATGTCGGATCAGGATTGGACACGGCTGACTGCACAGTTTGCGGATCGCGACGGCGTGCAGATGCTTGACTGCAATGAATATCTTGACCGTATCAATGCCACGCCGGTGACCGATTATTTCGATACGCTGCACTATAATGCGTCGGGCGCGGCCAAGTTCTCCGCCTTTCTGGGTCAGTGGAGCCGTGACACGCTGAATCTTACGCCTGCCGCGGGGCAGGACACCGAGCTTTGGCAGGAACGGCTTGCTTATTTCGAGGAGCTGGCGGCTACGCCGATGCAGCCAAAGGGGTAAATGAAACCGGGAACCGCCGGTACAGACGCTGTGCGTTGCGGCGGCTCAACCGGGAGGAACAAAGTCTCTGCGCGTGCGCAGAGGCTTTTATTTTGTTGCTGATTCCGGTTTGTACTTGACTTTCTCGATATTCGAGATATAATGAAGGTACAGAAACTCGATATTCGAGATTGAGGTGATAAGCCATGCCGAGAGCCAAATTTCAGACACTGACCGAGCAGATGTTTTATGTGCTGCTGTGCCTGCGGGAGGAGTGTTACGGTATTGATATTTTCGATAAGGTGTCGGCTATGACGCAGGGGCGTGTCACAGTCGGTTCAGGCACGATGTACAACTTGCTGGAACAGTTTTTGGAAGCGGAGATGATCCGCGAGGTGAATGTGGACGGCCGCCGCCGCAGCTATCTGCTGACCGACAAGGGGCGGGAGATGCTTGACCGGGAATACTGGCGGCTGCGTGCGCAAGCGGCCGATTATGAACGGGCATTTGGAAAGGAGGAGCCGCGATGAGAAAGACCAAACGCAGAATGGAAACCCTGTCCTTTTACGACCGGACGGGCGTGGAACACCATCTGGAAAAAATGGCCGAAAAGGGATGGATGATCGACCGCATATCCAACCTTGGCTGGGTGTACCGCCGCATCGAGCCGAAAAAACTGCAATTTGCCGTCACCTATTACCCCAAAGCGTCTGACTTTGACCCCGGCCCGACCGAGGACCAGCAGGTATACCATGCGTTCAGCGCGCACGCGGGCTGGCAGTATGTGTGCAGCTGGGCGCAGATGCAAATTTTCTGCACCGACCAGCCGGACGCTGTGCCGATTGAGACTGATCCGGAACTGGAACTCGAAACCATCCATGCCGCGATGGTCAAGGGCTTTCTGGTGCCGTATGGTATTTTGCTGGCGATCGCGTTGGTGTGGAGCGCAATGCTGGTGCACGATGTGTTGTATGACCCGATTGGGCTGTTTTCCAGCACGACCAACTTGTTTCTGGCGGTTGTGTGGCCACTGCTCGCGTTGTTGTGTATCGTCGAGATTGCCGCTTATCTGCGCTGGCGCAGACGTGCCAAAAAGGCGGCGGTGCGCGGCGAGTTTATTGATACGCCCAACACACGCCTTTTGCAACGTATTGTGTACCGGGTGTGTATGCTGGCGTTTGCGGTACAAATACTCTACAATGTGACCACCGGTTCATCGATGCTGCGCGTGGTCAGCATTGCGATGGTGCTGTATATGTTTGTGCTGATGGTTGCGGTGCAGGGCGTCAAGCAGCTGCTCAAGCGCAAAAAGGTGTCGCGCGAGGTCAATCGCGCGGTTACGCTGACGGTGGACGTGGTGCTCGCGTTCGGCATGATGGCCGTCATCGTGTTCGGCACAATACGCGCAACCGAAAACGGCTGGCTGGATAGGAATACCTCTGCCGATGAACCACCGCTGATGCTTGAGGACTTGTGGGGGGACGCGCTGCCGGATGCCGATTACATTTGGTCTTGGATGGACGACGTATCGCCGTTGGTCGCAGTGTATGACGGCAGCGAGTGGGCATCCCCGACCGGCACGGGCGTTGAGATCCCGTCGATCGAATATACGGTTACCGTGGTCAAGCTGCCTGCGCTGTACGACCGGTGCCGTACACAGCTGGTGGAAAAGAAAATAGAAATCAGTTATCGTCAGGTCGATTTCGTTACATATCGCATTGCCACGCCGTGCGACGCTGCGCCGTGGGGTGCCAACGAGGCGTGGCAGGTGGCTTGGGAGAACGAAGTGCCGGGCAATGACTATCTGCTGTGCTACAACCGCAATCTGGTCGAGATCAGCTTCAGCTGGACACCGACCGATGCGCAGAAAGCGCTGGTCGGGGAAAAACTGGGCAATCTGCAGTGAGAAGGGCAGGAAAAAGCCCCTCTGCCGCGTGCTGCGGCAGAGGGGCTGCGCTTTTTTGAGGGGAATTTTTAGAAGACCGCAACGACAGCGCCCTTGTAGGTGTCGTCAATGAACTGCTTGACGGTGTCGCTCTGGAGTGCCTTCTTGAGCGCCTGAATCTTGTCGCTGTTTTCGTCGCCGTTGCGGCAGGCAACCACGTTGACATAGACCTTGGCGTACTCCGGATTCTCGGTGATGAGCGAATCCTCCTTGGCGTTCAGGTCGGCCTGCAGTGCATAGTTGCCGTTGATGACCGCGAGGTCAACGTCCTCGAGCGAACGCGGCAGCTGCTCAGCGGCGATCTCCTGAATGTCGAGGTTCTTCGGGTTCTCGACGATGTCCAGCTTGGTTGCATCCGAAGTCGGGTCAATGCCGTCCTTCAGCTTGATCAGACCGGCATCCTGCAGCAGAAGCAGCGCGCGGGTCTCGTTCGAGCCGTCGTTCGGTACGGCGACAGTCGCGCCGTCAGCCAGTGCATCGAGGGTTGCGGTCTTGCCGGGGTAGATGCCGAACGGCTCATAGTGCATCTCGATGGCGGAAACCAGATCGGCATTATTTTCCTTGTTGAAGTTGTTCAGGTAGGGGATATGCTGGAAGTAGTTCGCGTCCAGATCACCGTCCACCAGCGCGGTGTTGGGCTGCACATAGTCGGTGAACTCCACGACGTTGAGCGTGTAGCCTTCCTCGGCCAGCACGTCCTTGGCAGCGTTCAGGATTTCCGCGTGCGGTGTGGGCGATGCACCGACCGTGATGGTCTTGTCGTCCGAGGCGTTGGCATCGTTGGACTGGGCATCGTTGCCGCCGCCGCAGGCCGCCAGTGCGGACAGGCACAGCGCGCCGGCGAGCAGGGCTGCAATTTTCTTCTTCATTGGGAATCTCTCCTTTTCTACGGGTGTTTTATCAAATTTTTTGATAACAAAGTAATGAAATTAACGGTTGCGCTTGTCCAGATGGCGCGCAAGCCACATGCCGCACACCTGGAAAATTTGCACCACGATCACGATGATGATCACCGCGACCAGCATGATCTCGAAATTATAGCGGTTGTAGCCGTAGTTGACGGCCACCGTGCCCAGACCGCCGCCACCGATGAAACCCGCCATCGCGGAGTAGCCGAGGATGGTCACAATCGAGATGGCGCCGCCCACCATCAGCGAGGGCTTGGCCTCCGGCACAAGCACCTTCCAGACGATTTGCCACGGAGTAGCCCCCATGGACTGCGCCGCTTCGA